>JALZWC010000255.1 GCA_023300255.1 Saprospiraceae bacterium
TCAATCAATCAATCAATCAATCAATCAATCAATCAATCAATCAATCAATCAATCAATCAATCAATCAATCAATCAATCAATCAATCAATCACTTAGACAGGTGATCATTATTATACCCACAAATTCATACATAAAAAAAAGCGTTGCAAAATCAATTGCAACGCTTTTTTTTGTCGTATAATAAGGTTGATAACTTCCTTGTCCTATCTACTATTTTAGTAGATAACTAAGCTAAGTTATTCGTCTCCTCACTTTAGTTACTGTAGTCCTCAATCTCTTCAAACTGAGCATTTCTAGCTGTTTGTGCTTCGTGATTTTCCTTTGTATTGACGAATAGACTTTTGTACTTCTTCAAACCAGTACCTGCAGGAATCTTCTTACCAACAATTACATTCTCCTTCAATCCTTCTAAGAAATCCACTTTAGCGCCGATTGCAGCTGTACTCAAGACCTTCGTTGTCTCTTGGAAAGAAGCTGCTGAAATCCAACTAGCTACCCCTAAAGAGGATCTAGTAATACCTTGTAATAATGGTCTAGACGTTGCATTCACAACAGGTCTATGTTGAACCAATTTCTTATCATTTCGCTTCAAGAAAGAATTCTCTTCTCTCAATTGACGTAAGGATACTAATTGACCAGGCTTTAATTTAGTAGAATCTCCTGAATCTTCCACAAACTTCTTATCAAAGATAAAATCATTTTGCGCTAAGAAATCATAACGCTCTACTGCTTCGCCTTCTAAGAAAGTAGAATCTCCCGGATCTACGATAATTACTCGACGCATCATTTGACGAACGATTACTTCGATATGCTTATCGTTAATGGTGATACCTTGAGAACGATATACTTCCTGTACCCCATTTACTAAGTATTGCTGTACTGCGAATGGTCCCTTAATTGCTAAGATATCAATTGGAGAGATCGCACCATCAGATAAAGGTGTTCCCGCTCTTACGAAATCTCCTTCTTGTACTAAGATATGCTTTGATAAACCGACCAAGTACTTTCTCTTTTGCTCATCTTTAGAGGTAACAATTACTTCTCTATTACCCCGCTTGATTTTACCAAAAGAAATTACTCCATCAATCTCAGACGTTGTTGCTGGATTGGAAGGTTTTCTTGCTTCAAATAATTCCGTTACCCGTGGAAGACCACCCGTAATATCCTGAATCTTACCTAATTTTCTAGGAATCTTAGCGATTCTATCACCGGCCTTTACTTCTGCGCCTTCTTCTGCAGAGATATAAGAACCCACTGGCATATTGTAACTTCTCAAGTCTTCTCCATCCTTACTAACGATCTTAATAATAGGAATTTTCTTCTTATTCTTAGATTCGATAATTACTTTTTCGGAGTGACCTGTTTGATCATCTCTTTCTTGTCTGAACGTAATCCCTTCTTCAATCGCATCATATCTAATGATACCAGAGAATTCAGAAATAATTACGTTATTAAATGGATCCCAATCACAAATGACATCTCCTTTTGCGACCATTGCCCCTTCCTTTACGAAAAGATTTGCACCATAAGGCATGTGCAGTGTAGAATATACTTTACCAGTCTTTGGATCAACAATTCTTAATTCTCCAGTTCTTGATAAGATTACATCTGATTCCTTCCCCTTCTCATCTTTTACAAATGTTGTACGGATACTATCAAATTCTAACTTACCATCAAACTTACTAGATAAAGAAGATTCTGTCTTAGAGATGGATGCAATACCACCGACGTGAAATGTACGAAGCGTCAACTGTGTACCTGGCTCACCAATTGATTGAGCAGCGATGATACCTACTGCATCTCCTTCTTCTGCATTTCTACCAGTTGCCATGTTCTTACCATAACACTTGTTACACACACCTCGCTTAGTCGCACAAGTTAATACAGAACGGATCGTTACCATTTCTATACCAGATTCATCGATTTCCTTTGCTTTAGTTAAAGTGATATATTCAGCAGCAGGCAAAATAACTTCATCCGTTACTGGATGGAGAACATCATGTAAGGTATATCGACCATCAATTCTAGTGGCTAAATCTTGAATGATTTTTTCATTCTCTTTCAGCGCATATGTTTCGATACCTCTTAGTGTATTACAATCTACTTCTTGGATTACTACATCTTGAGCAACATCCACTAAACGTCTAGTCAAGTAACCCGCATCTGCTGTTTTCAATGCTGTATCGGCCAAACCTTTTCTCGCACCGTGAGTAGAGATAAAGTATTCCAATACAGATAGTCCATCGACAAAGTTGGATAAGATTGGGTTTTCAATGATCGCCCCACCTGTATCACCAGACTTTCTCGGCTTTGCCATCAAGCCCCGTAGTCCACATAACTGCTTAATCTGCTGTGTAGATCCACGTGCACCTGAGTGCAACATCATATATACCGAATTGAAACCATCTTTGTGGGTTGCCAATTCATCCATTAGCTTAGTCGTAATCTGATTATCTGCGAAAGTCCACTTATCAATAATCTGATTGTATCGTTCGTTATTGGTAATTAAACCCATCTCGTAGTTCTGCCACACTTCATCCACTTCGGTCTGCGCATCTAGCAAAGTTTTTGCTTTATTAGATGGCGTAATCAAATCTCCTAAGTTAAAGGATAAACCACCTTTGAATGCCCAGTTAAATCCTAAAGTCTTAATATTATCTAGGAATTCAGCAGTCAATGTAAAGGTCGTTCTACGAATAATACCACCGATTACTTTCTTCAATGCTTTCTTAGTCAAAAGCTTATTAATGAAAGTAATACCTTCTGGTGCAACACTATTAAATAGTACTCGACCTACAGTCGTTTCGATCCGCTTCTTAACAACTTCTCCAGTTTCTTCGTCTAACCAATTGTTGATCCTTACTTGGATTTTATTATGTAAAGGAATTTTTCCTTCATTGTAGGCAATCATTACCTCTTCCGGAGAGTAGAAAATTGGAACTTTATAATCCTTAGGATGCGTTCGCTCCTTAGTAATATAATATAATCCCAATACCATATCCTGAGAAGGAAGCGTAATTGGAGAGCCATCCTGTGGGTTCAACATATTGTGAGCGGACAACATCAATACCTGTGCTTCAAGAATTGCTGCTTGACTCAAAGGTACATGTACCGCCATTTGATCCCCATCAAAATCGGCGTTGAAGGCACCACATACTAATGGGTGTAACTGAATCGCTTTACCTTCTACCAAGATCGGTTGGAAAGATTGTATAGACAACCTGTGAAGTGTCGGAGCCCGATTTAACATGATCGGGTGACCTTTCAATATGTTTTCTAAAATTTCCCAGATTACTGGGTCTTTTCTATCTACTAATTTCTTAGCTGACTTTACCGTCTTAACAATACCCCGCTCTATCAACTTTCGAATAACGAATGGCTTGAACAACTCAGACGCCATTCCTTTTGGTAAACCACATTCGTGTAATTTCAAGGTAGGTCCTACCACAATTACGGAACGACCAGAATAATCTACCCGCTTACCCAATAGGTTTTGACGGAAACGACCTTGCTTACCTTTTAATATATCACTTAATGATTTCAGCGCACGTCCACCTTCTGCTTTTACTGCATTAGATTTTCTAGAGTTATCAAACAAAGAATCTACTGCCTCTTGTAACATCCGCTTTTCATTACGAAGGATTACTTCTGGCGCTTTGATTTCTAACAAACGCTTCAAACGGTTATTTCTAATAATTACCCGTCTGTATAAATCATTCAAATCCGAACTTGCAAAACGACCACCATCCAAAGGAACTAAAGGTCTTAATTCTGGTGGAACTACTGGTAAGTACTGAATCACGGTCCATTCTGGGCGATTGTCAATTCTTGTTTGACCATCTCTAAATGCCTCCACTACTCTCAATCGCTTCAGTGCTTCCGCTTTTCTTTGCTGAGAAGTCTCTGTTGCTGCTTGGTGTCTTAAATCATAAGATAAACTTTCCAACTCCAATCGCATCAACAACCCTTTCACTGCATCTGCCCCCATCTTAGCAATAAACTTATCTGGGTGGTCATCATCCAATTGCTGATTTTCTGGTGGCAATTGATCGATCGTATCTAAATATTCTTCCTCTGTCAATAAATCTTTTACAGATACTCCTTCCTCTCCTTTAATACCAGGCTGGATAACTACATATCGCTCATAATAGATGATTGTTTCTAATTTCTTAGAAGACAAACCTAATAAATAGCCAATCTTATTTGGAAGAGATTTGAAAAACCAGATGTGAACAACAGGAACCACCAATTTAATATGGCCCATTCGTTCTCTTCTCACTTTCTTCTCTGTCACCTCTACCCCACATCTATCACATACAATCCCCTTATATCTAATTCTCTTATACTTACCACAATAACATTCGTAATCCTTTACAGGACCGAAGATACGCTCACAAAACAATCCATCTCGTTCTGGTTTATAAGAACGATAGTTAATTGTTTCCGGCTTTAGCACCTCACCAAACGACCTTTCAAGTATATCATCTGGAGATGCCAGACTGATTGTAATACTTTCAAAGTTTGCTTGCTGAACACGCTTATCATTAGTGAAATTCTTTTTAAAAGGCATATAATTAATGTTTAGAAATCAAATATCAGAAGGCAGCGAAAAAGGAAATCCTATTGATTATTTCTTCTTTGCTGCGCCTGTTATTAATTCCTGGCTCTTTAAAAATTTTTTAGTCAAATTTAACGTCCAATGCTAAACCTCTCAATTCATGTATTAATACATTGAAAGACTCCGGGATATTTGGCATAGGTAATACATCTCCTTTCACAATCGCTTCATAAGCTTTTGCTCTACCATTAATATCATCTGATTTGATCGTTAATAACTCCTGTAGTATACTAGATGCACCGAATGCCTCTAATGCCCATACTTCCATCTCCCCAAAACGCTGTCCACCAAATTGAGCTTTACCACCCAATGGTTGTTGCGTAATCAATGAGTATGGTCCGATAGAACGTGCATGCATCTTATCATCAACCATGTGAGATAATTTCAACATGTAAATCACTCCTACAGTAGCTTGCTGGTGGAAACGATCTCCTGTCTCCCCATCATGCAAATAAGTCTGACCTAAAGAAGGTAGTTTTGCTTCTTGGATCAATTCTTCGATTTCATCCATGCTGGCTCCATCGAAAATTGGCGTACCAAACTTCAAACCTAACTTCTCTCCTGCCCAACCTAATACCGTTTCAAAGATTTGACCTAAGTTCATCCGAGATGGTACTCCTAGTGGGTTCAATACGATATCCACTTGTGTTCCATCATCTAAGAAAGGCATATCTTCTAAACGAACGATACGAGATACAATTCCCTTATTACCGTGACGTCCTGCCAACTTATCTCCTACTTTAAGCTTCCGCTTCTTCGCTAAGTATACTTTTGCTAACTTCAATACACCAGCTGGTAATTCATCACCAATACTAATATTGAATTTCTCTCTCTTATACTTACCTACTTCCTCGTTTACTTTGATGCTATAGTTATGTAACAACCGAGCAATCAAACTATTCGTGTGCGCATCTTCTGTCCAGTTACTATAGTCAATAGAAATTAATTCTAATTTCTTCAGTAAGGGTTGGTCGAATTTCACGCCCTTCTCAATCTTCATCTCGCCGTAGATGTTCTTAACACCTTGCGCAATTTTACCTTTAACCAAAACCAATAACTTATCAATTAAGATGGTCTTGATTTCGTTTAAAGTAATCAAGTGATTATCATCCAACTTGGCTAATTGCTCTTTCTCTTGAGACTTTTGATCTTTATCCTTCTTCGCACGAGCAAATAATTGCTTGTTGATAATAATACCTTTCGTAGATGGTGGCGCTTTTAAAGATGCATCTTTTACATCTCCTGCTTTATCACCGAAGATCGCTCTTAAAAGCTTTTCTTCTGGTGTTGGATCAGATTCCCCTTTTGGTGTAATCTTACCAATTAAGATGTCCCCTTCTTTCACCCAAGCACCTACTCTGATAATACCATTCTCATCTAAATCCTTAGTAGATTCTTCACTTACATTCGGTATATCGTTCGTTAGTTCTTCCTCTCCTAACTTAGTATCTCTTACATCTAAATCAAAGTGCTCAATGTGTAATGAGGTAAAAATATCCTCTCTTACCACTCTTTCAGATAGTACAATCGCATCCTCATAATTATACCCTTTCCAAGGCATGAAGGCTACTTTCAGGTTTTGTCCTAAAGCCAACTCTCCTTTTTGTGTAGCATAACCATCACATAAGATTTGACCTTTTGTCACCCGTTGTCCTTTACGAACGATCGGCTTCAAGTTGATACAAGTACCTTGGTTGGTTCTTCTGAACTTCACCAATTTATAAGACTTCCGATTATCTTCAAAAGAGATCAATTTCTCTTCTTCTGTTCTATCATATCGGATCACTACTTCTTTAGCATCTACATACTCTACTATTCCTTCGCCCTCTGCATTAATTAACATCCGCGAATCTCTAGCCACTTTCCCTTCCAGTCCTGTACCAACGATTGGAGAACGAGGACGTAATAATGGAACTGCTTGACGCTGCATGTTAGATCCCATTAAGGCACGATTGGCATCATCATTTTCCAAGAAAGGAATCATAGATGCCGATACTCCTACAATTTGATTAGGAGCGACATCCATAAATTCGATATCTGCTGGTGCCAACACTGGAAAATCACCGTGCTCTCTACACTTAACTCTATCTGTTACAAAACCACCCGTTTCTGTTAGTAGTGCGTTTGCTTGTGCAATCTTCTTAAAATCCTCTGCCTCTGCCGATAAGTATAATGGTTCATCGACCATATTTACATTACCGTCCGTTACTGGTCTATATGGTGTTTCTAAGAAACCCATTTTGTTAACCTTTGCGTGAACACAAAGAGTAGAAATCAAACCAATATTTGGTCCCTCTGGTGTTTCAATCGTACAAAGACGACCGTAGTGAGAATAGTGAACATCCCGAACCTCGAAACCTGCACGCTCTCTGGAAAGTCCCCCTGGGCCTAAGGCAGAAATTCTACGCTTATGTGTAATCTCAGATAATGGATTGGTTTGATCCAAAAATTGAGATAATTGACTGGTACCGAAGAAAGAGTTAATAACAGAAGATAAAGTACGCGCATTAATCAAATCAATTGGCGTAAAGACTTCATTATCTCTTACGTTCATACGCTCACGGATCGTTCTAGCCATTCTAGCCAAACCTACACCGAACTGTGCGTATAATTGCTCTCCTACTGTTTTAATCCGACGATTACTTAAGTGATCTATATCATCAATCTCGGCTTTCTGGTTCATTAAACTTACCAGATACTTTACGATCTTAATGATGTCTTCCTTTGTTAAGACAGAAACTTCACTGTCAATATCTTGTCCTAACTTTCGATTGATCTTATATCGTCCTACTTCTCCTAAGTTATAACGCTTATCAGAGAAGAATAACTTATCAATAATTCCTCTAGCCGTATCATCATCCGGTGGATCAGTTCCCCGAAGTTGACGGTAGATATATTGTACCGCTTCTATTTCCGAACTAGAAGGATCTTTTTGAAGTGTATTATATATAATAGAGTAATCTTCCTCGATATCGTCCTTCTGAAGAATTACCGTATCCGCATCAGAAGCAATAATTGCTTGGATATTTACTTCATCCAAAACAACATCCCGCTCCAAGATAATTTCATTACGCTCGATAGTCACTACCTCTCCTGTATCTTCATCCACGAAATCCTCTGTCCAACTCTTTAATACTCGCGCTGCTAGCTTTCTGCCAATCGCACTAGTTAAGTTCTCTTCTGTAGCAGGCACTTCGTCCGCTAAATCGAAGATATCTAAGATCGCTCTATCTGTATCGTATCCGATAGCTCTAAGTAAAGTAGTAACTGGAAATTTCTTTTTACGATCAATATAGGCGTACATGACCGTATTAATATCCGTAGCAAATTCCATCCAAGCTCCTTTAAAAGGAATGACTCTCGCGGAATATATTTTTGTTCCATTAGGGTGGAAACTTTGACCGAAGAATACACCAGGAGAACGGTGTAACTGAGATACAATAACCCGTTCTGCACCATTTATAACAAAGGTACCTTTTGGGGTCATGTATGGAATGTTCCCTAGAAATACATCTTGAACAATTGTTTGAAAATCAACATGCTCTTCATCATTACATGACAATCGCAATTTTGCTTTCAAAGGCACACTATAGGTCAAGCCCCTATGCATACATTCTTCAATACTATATCTTGGAGGATCAATAAAATAATCTAGAAACTCTAGCACGAATATATTCCGAGCATCAGATATAGGAAAGTTTTCCTGAAACACCCGATATAATCCCTCATCCGTCCTGTTCTCAGGTGTCGTTTCCAATTGAAAGAATTCTTGAAAAGACTTCAATTGAATTTCTAATAAGTCTGGATAAGAAGAAGGTAGCTTAATTTTACCAAAGCTAATCCGACGCTCTTCAGCTGTTTGTACAGTACCATTAACAACAGTCATTGAACACCTGTTTATATGGTTTAATGTAGAAAATAGCAGATATTCTTTCAAAAAAATTCACTAAATATGGCTAGAATTTTGCATTATTGAAAGAATCACTACATATTGCATTAAAGTAGTTCTACCCGTCCGAAAGTTGGATTATTGGTGAAGAACGTACACATGCCTACATCAAACTCTATTAAAAAATTAGAGGCTTTCCTCTATAGTCCTTTTTGTTCTAATTGGTAAAAGAAGGTAAAAAAGAGTCTAATCTAAAAGATTATCTACTTACACTTCTTTAATATTGATTGATCTTGTATTAACCAACCAAAGTCTTCCAAAGTTCCGCTTCCATAAAGAATAGCAATGAGACGACAATAGGCCTAGAAGGTAGTGATACTCTCTAAGCCTTAAAAACTATCTTAAGAATAGACTAAGCCTTTTGGCATAAATCGATTTAGGAATAGTTAAAGTTATAAGTGGTTTGTCCACTCAAATGATGTCTACTGCTCTTTATTAAACGGATCTCAAGTTGGAGACATTTTAAAGTAGGGTTGTTTTGAAAGTAAGCTATTAGGCAAACCTATCAAAACAACCCTTTTATACTGCCTTATAATAGACAGTTACAAGAAGTTGGATTACTTCAATTCTACACTTGCACCAACAGCTTCTAAAGAAGCTTTGATCTTCTCTGCCTCATCCTTAGAAACTCCTTCTTTTACGTTTGCTGGAGCACCATCTACTAATTCCTTAGCTTCTTTTAATCCAACACCTAAAAGAGTTTTCACTTCTTTTACTACTTTCAATTTACCAGCACCCGCAGAAGTTAATACTACTGTGAATTCTGTTTGCTCAGCTGCTGCTTCGCCACCACCTGCACCTGGTGCAGCCATTGCTACAGCTGCTGCTGCTGGCTCAATACCGTGCTCATCTTTTAATATATCTGCTAATTCGCTTACTTCCTTTACTGTTAAACCTACTAATGTATCTGCAAGTGCTTTTAAATCTGCCATTTTATAAACTTTTTAATTGTTTCTTTTAATAATAAATATATGTTGAAACTTGATAGTCGTTTCAGTTGTAATTTCGAGTACTAAACTTTGAATGAATGAATCAAGCATTCAAAATTCCTTCTTCAAAATTAATTTACTCGCCTCTTTGCTCCAAAGCTTTAAGAAGACCAGAAAGAGTGTTTGCACCTGATTGTAAAGATCCCAATACGTTCTTGATTGGTGATTGTAACAATCCGATAACTTCTCCAAGTAATTCTTCTTTGGACTTAAGGCTAGCTAATGCGCCTAATTGGTCATCTCCTAAATAAATACTAGAGTCAATATATGCCGCTTTAACGATTGGTCGCTCTCCTTTCGCTCCCCTAAATTCCTTAATCACCTTAGCTGGCAAATTAGCTGTCTCTGTAAATAGTATAGCAGTTGGTCCTTTAAGTGCACTGTAAAGGTCTTCATAACCTGTTTCAGAAATTGACGCAAGCGCTTTCTTAGCAAGTGTATTTTTTACTACTTGCATTTCGACACCACTCTCGTAAAATTTTCTTCTTAAGTTATTAACCTCCTCTACTGTCATTGTAGAAGAATCTGCAATGTAGAAAAAAGTTGATTTCTCAAATTTTTCCTTCAGTACTTCTACAGCAGTATATTTTTCTGCTTTTGTCATTTTATATAGATGTTATTTAACAGACTTTGGATCAATCTTAATCGCTGGACTCATAGTACTAGCCATTGTTAAAGATTTCATGTAAATTCCTTTAGCAGAAGAAGGCTTCATCTTAATAATAGTTGAAAGCACCTC
The DNA here is from genome assembly GCA_023300255.1 of Saprospiraceae bacterium. Classification (GTDB taxonomy): domain Bacteria; phylum Bacteroidota; class Bacteroidia; order Chitinophagales; family Saprospiraceae; genus JAFMDF01. The sequence continues at coordinate 10,296 of JALZWC010000255.1, forward strand.
GTTTGCATTATCTGTTAATTGCTCTGCGGTAAAAGAAACCTTTCCTACTGGCGAATGAATGATTCCGTATTTATCAACACGGAAAGAAATCTTTCCTTTTTTGATTTCAGATACAGCATCGCCTACGTTCATAGTAACCGTACCTGTCTTTGGATTAGGCATTAGTCCACGAGGACCTAAAACCCGACCTAAACGACCTACTTTAGCCATTGTACTTGGCATTGCTACTACAGCATCTACATCTGTAAAGCCACCTTGTACTTTAGTTACTAATTCATCTAAACCTACATAATCTGCGCCAGCAGCTTTCGCTTCTGCTTCCTTATCTGGTGTACAAAAAACCATTACCGTTTTTTTCTTACCAGTACCATGCGGTAAAGAAACCGTTCCACGTAGTGCTTGATCTGCTTTTCTTGGATCTATACCAAGACGGATATGTAAATCAACTGATGCATCGAACTTGGTCGTGTTAACTTTTTTAACTAAAACCATTGCATCACTCAAAGCATATAGCTTTTCGCTATCTACTAAAGCTTCAGCTGCTTTACGTTTTTTTGATATTCTTGCCATGTCAAATATTTGAGGTGAATAGCGCTTGGTTTTCAGGAAAGATCTTTGCTTCGTTAAGCAAAAATTATCCAACAAGCTCCCTTCTTATGAGTAATTAATTGATTAGTTGATAAAATTTATCGAAGAACCAAGTTTAAACTTAGCGCTACAAGTAACTTTGTTCAACCAGTATTAGCTATCAGATTCAGCATTACCTTCCCATGGTGGAGTACCTTTTATAGTGATACCTGCACTACGTGCAGTACCTGCAATCATTTTCATCGCAGAATGTATCTTAAAGGCATTTAAATCAACCATCTTGCTTTCTGCGATTGTTTTTACTTGATCCCAAGTAACAGAACCAACTTTAACTCTATTAGACTCCGCTGAGCCTGACTTAAGTTTAGCTTGTTCCAACAATTGAACTGCTGCTGGTGGTGTTTTAATGATAAAGTCAAAAGACTTATCTTTATAAACAGTAATAACTACGGGAAGTACCTTACCTGCTTGGTCTTGTGTTTTAGCGTTATAACGCTTACAAAATTCCATGATATTTACCCCCTTAGCACCCAAAGCTGGGCCTACTGGTGGTGCAGGATTGGCAGCTCCTCCTCTAACCTGAAGCTTAATATAACCGTCGACTTCTTTTGCCATTACTTTTAATTTAACTTGAATTCTTGACTTTAGAGAAGCTTCAGAAGGAACACTGTTTTGAAAATTTCATACTAAGCAGGTAACAATTGCTTAAAAAAATTCAAACATGCCTAACGAAACTAAAGTCAAATTTTGAAGTTTAACGTAGTGAGTTGGAAGCACTCAAAACATTATTTTAATAGATAAAAAGATGAAAAAAACTTTCTTAGAAAGTAAATCATCTATATAAAAACAATTAGGATTGTTTTTCAACTTGCATGAAGTTCAACTCTACTTCTGTACCTCGACCAAAGATTTTTACAATCACCTTCAGTTTCTTCTTTTCTTCGTTGACTTCTTGTATATCTCCTACGAACTCACTAAATGGTCCGTCAATAATCTTGATTGTTTCCCCTACAATGTATGGTTCAATCATTGCTTCACCTGCATTCTGAGAAGCATCCACTTTACCTAACATTCGGTTGGCCTCTGATTGGCGCATCGGAATAGGATTATTCCTACCTAAAAAATGGATAACATTGGGAATCCCCGTAATAGCAGTAACCATTTCACCAGTAAATCTTCCAGGAAAAGCCTCAATTAAGATGTATCCTGGTAAAATATTACGTTCAGAAATAACTTTCTTACTATTTCGAATCTTATAGACTCTTTCTGTAGGTACTAATATCTGAGTGATACTTTCTTTCCATTCAGAACGAGTGATTTCTAATTCAATTCGTTCTTTAATTTTTCTTTCTTTGCCACTAATCACTCTTAGTGAGTACCATTTTTTATCTTCAGTCATCCATACAGTTTTTGAAGAACTTGATTTATCCAGGATAAATTAAATCTAGTACATTCTTAGAAATTGCATCCATTACAAAAATAATTAAAGCAATTATTATTGAAGCAATTATAACAACAATTGTACTATTTTGTAAAGAAGCAAGGGTTGGCCAAGTCACTTTATTCAATAGCTCGTTATAGCTTTCTTTTATGTACAGACTTAAGTTTGATAACATCTTGCGGATATTTTATAGTTGTCCCTTCTTGTGGTGAGTCAAAACGATAGTAGACTAGATAACAATTAGGGGGAAATGTTTCAGGTGATTAAGAACAATGCGTTCCTAATTTGTTGCTTTTTGCACGGGCGGCAAGATTCGAACTCGCGACCTTTGGTTTTGGAGACCACTGCTCTACCAACTGAGCTACGCCCGTGTATAATTATCTTTAACTAAGAGAAAGGCTGGATGTAAAAATTAAACAATTCAATTACACTCCATTTAAAGCCTAAAAAAAGCTTAGTTTATATATGCGAAAAATTAAGCACCCTACTGGATACTTAATTTTTCGCAATATTAAAGGTCAATATTTCTAGTAAGATTATGCTATAATCTCTGTTACTTGACCTGCACCTACTGTTCTACCACCCTCACGGATCGCAAATCGTAGACCTTTTTCCATTGCAATTGGGCTTAATAACTTAACTTCTAAAGTTACGTTATCCCCAGGCATTACCATTTCTACACCATCCGCCAAATTAACATCACCTGTTACATCTGTCGTACGGAAATAGAATTGTGGACGATATCCTTTGAAAAATGGTGTGTGACGACCACCTTCATCTTTACCTAAAACGTATACCTCACACTTGAAATGTGCATGTGGCTTTACAGTTCCTGGCTTACAGATAACCATTCCTCTTTTGATTGCCTCCTTATCGATACCTCTAAGTAAAAGACCAGCGTTATCACCAGCTTCTCCTCTTTCTAAGATCTTACGGAACATCTCAACACCTGTGATAACAGAAGTTAATGGTACAGCTTCTGGTCCCATCATTCCTAAAATCTCAACAGGATCACCTGTGTTAATTACACCTCTTTCAATTCTTCCTGTAGCAACTGTACCACGACCTGTGATAGAGAATACATCCTCTACAGGCATCAAGAAAGGCTTATCAACTTCTCTTACTGGTTCTGGAATATCTTTATCTACTGCAGCCATTAAAGCTTTAATTTGGGCAGCTGCATCAGCATCACCTTCCAAAGCTTTAAGAGCAGAACCTTGAATTACAGAAGCATCATCACCTCCGAACTCATATTGGTCTAGTAACTCACGAACTTCCATCTCCACTAATTCTAACATCTCTTCGTCGTCTACTAAATCTACTTTATTCATAAAGACAACAATCTTAGGTACACCTACTTGGCGACATAATAAGATATGTTCTCTTGTTTGTGGCATAGGACCATCTGTAGCAGCAACTACTAAAATTGCACCATCCATTTGAGCCGCACCCGTAACCATGTTCTTCACATAATCGGCGTGACCTGGACAATCCACGTGAGCATAGTGACGATTAGCCGTCTCATATTCTACGTGTGCTGTATTAATCGTGATACCACGTTCTCTTTCCTCAGGAGCTCCATCAATTGCGGAGTAATCCATCTTCTCTGCTAGACCATCTCCGGCAAGTACATACGTGATGGCAGCCGTAAGAGTGGTCTTTCCGTGATCGACGTGACCGATTGTACCGATATTTACGTGCGGTTTATTCCGCTGAAAAGTTTCTTTAGCCATCGTATTTTTTTTTAAAAAAAATTAAATGAATTAAAAATAAGAAAGGCACTTTTTGTTTTAGGCTAGTAAAAGTACCTTTATAATAGATAAAATCTTTATTCTAAATGATTGAGCCAAGGGTGGGAATTGAACCCACGACCCCTTCCTTACCATGGAAGTGCTCTACCCCTGAGCTACATTGGCTTATATCCTTTTGACGGGATCTTAGTATAAGACAATGTTCGCCCGTTTAATTTCAAAACTTGTAACAGAACATTTGTTAACTGATGATTGACTAATTAAAGTCAATCATCAAATTAACTAAATTGGAGCGGACGATGAGACTCGAACCCACGACCCTCAGCTTGGAAGGCTGATGCTCTACCAACTGAGCTACGTCCGCATTTTAATTTTGAATGCTGATTAAATATTTTAAATACAGTTGATATTATTTAAAATTCAAACATTCCCAATTTAAATTGGTGGGGGTGATAGGAATCGAACCTATTCAGACGAATCACCAGATTTACAGTCTGGCCCGGCTCTCCAACTCCGGCGCACCCCCCTGTAGTATTAAAACTACTTTTTCCTTTAGAACTTTCAATGAGCCGATGGAGGGATTCGAACCCCCGACCCGCTGATTACAAATCAGCTGCTCTGGCCAACTGAGCTACATCGGCTT
>JALZWC010000256.1 GCA_023300255.1 Saprospiraceae bacterium
TACTTCATACTTCATACTTCACTTACTATTCTATTATCAATTTATGATTGATTTTATCTTTTCCTTCCGCAATCGCTTGGATATAATATATTCCTGATGGAAAATTACTTACGCTTAGCATTATAGGAGATCCATCGACTACTCTATTTGGCAGTTCCTGAATAACCTGACCAAGATTGTTATAAAGCAAGATTGTACTTTCTAAACCTACAAAATTAGGTAAGGTTAAAAATACTCTATCTGAACCAGGGTTAGGATATAGTTTACTGTCTACTACTTTGGAAGAAATAATAGTTTTAGCTCTTGTCGACTCCTCCTGTACTAAACCATTCCCCAAGCTAAATTCTTCATTACACATAGGTTCCCATCTATCAGACCAGATTCTTACTAAATAATCTCCATTACTCAAGTTAGAATACATTTTAGTGGATCCACAACTTCCTACGCAATTTTCGATAGATGTCCATCCTGGAACTACTTGGTCTACCTTGATCATATAATTTTTTCCTACTGCACCTATTATACTTATTTCTCCATTGCCATAGGTAATATCTACACCATTACAAGTAACCGTGATTTCCTGTGTATTAATGGGCGTACCTTTGCATTGGCAATTAGTGTCTACTAAGTCATTAGTTGTATTCGAATTATTATCATTGCAAGGAGCGCCTATCAAAGAAATAGTAGGGTCTGCATCATTACAATCTTTATCTGCAACAATTCCATCACCATCCTTATCAATAAGTCCTCCAGTACTTCCAACAGTAACAACTTCACTACAAAGTACTGACCAGGTTTCAGAATAGACATAAATTCTGTATTGATCTGGTTTCAAATCATTTAACTGAAATAGCGTTCCACAATTCCAACCACAGCCATCAATTCTTTGCCAAGCTTTATTAAAAATTTGATAATGATATGTGCTTCCATTTTGTCCAATAATATTGATTTTATCCGATCCATATTCAATCGTTGTGCCATTACATTCTATACTAGCTAAGTCTTCTTCTGGCTCACAATTATCTGAATCCTTTGTATAAAAAACTTGTGCCTGTAAGGAAGAAAGATCAGCATTTCTTTGAATGACGTCGGCTAAAGAAGTACCATCAATAGTCCTGACCTCTGATTGAGATAAATAAGGGTCATTTTTGTAATAATAGTAATCTCCATCTCTAAGTTCTTCAAATTGGCTTTTTAAAATAAAGTAAATACTCGTTCCCACTGCACTACCATAAACAGGTGTTTCGTTTAACATTCCTACCCAAGGATCCACCTTATTAATATCGTAGTTATAGGCTTCCGCTATCGGTTTCCAAATAGTAGGATCACTATTTATTTGATTAAATTCGTTGATACGTGTTCCTGTAAAATAATGTCTAATAGATGCGTAATCTTTTAGGCCATGATCTCTTCCTCTTTGGATATTAATTGATGCTAAATCCAATCCAAAAGTACCTGGCAGTTGTGGAATAGCAAATAAGAAATTTCTTAAGCCATCAATAATTTTTCCATCAATTTTCTCTTGAAGCTGAGTAGAAAAACCTTTTAAGAAAGGTTCTACTCCTAATTGAGCAATCCAACGAGGATTAAAAAATGCTTCTTCCAAAGAAAGATTATCTCTGACTGCATTACAGTCATCATCTAATAATATAAATTCTTCCGCTACCATCGTATGTCCTATTCGAAAAGCAGCAGTGGTAAATGCATTCATCGCATCCGGTCTTATGTAAGGGTTATAGCCATCATGTTTTCGAAGATTAATACCTAATGCTGGAAGGAATTCATTGAAGGTAATGGCTTGTATCAGGCCAGCTACTTGTTTTCTAGCTGTTTGATAGATTAGTTCATCTTCCACATATCCTTGATTAATTAGTTCTTCACAAATTCTATTATGCTCTCTTAAGAATATTACATGCAAGGCTGTAAGTCCCGGTTGCTCACTAGCACGAACATCTCCTGCAACAAAATGAGGACTTGCACCTCTGTCTAAATTATCCATATCTGGAGCAAGTGGATCAGTAGTACTACCTGCCTCCCCATCTATAGTATTGTAAGGTAACAGATTACCACTTGACACTTTTAATTGCCCATTATTGAAAGTACGTAACCAATGTGCCCGTTCTACATCGGAACCATAGACTTGAGAACCATCAATCCAACTAGTCAATAAATTAATTGGCCTTCTAGCATTATAAGACCCCGTAAAAGGACTAACTTTTGATCGGCTAAAGGAAATATCATTCGTGAATATGGGCTCATCTGGGGGTAACGAAATGGAAGCTTTGTCTGTTGCATCAGTTGGAGAAATTCCAATATCATGGTCTAAAAACTGTCCCCATACATAAACAAAACTGCTTAATCCTTTAGTATTAGGATTCGCAGCATCCTGAGCAAACAAGGCATTGGATAAGTATCTAGGATTTGGACGGTCCGTAACCATATCATTGTAACGATTGGTTTCGGCATACTCATATCCTGAAGCTCTGTCAATTGAAATATTTGCAGATCCCCATTTTTGTGAATAGGTTCTTATATTATTACAAGTACCGTCTATTGTCCGAAATTCTGTCCTTTCACATTCCTGAGCTTTCAAATTAATCGAACTCCAACTAGTTAACAACAAACAGATAATTAAGAATGGACAATATCTACCTATTCCACATCTTTTAAATAAAGCGTTTACCAAGTTCATTTTTTATATATTATATAGATAAAAGAGAAGAGGGAACTATAGGCTTTAACGTAAATGGAATAGGAAGTATTAGGAGGTACTTATGTAGTTAATTATAATTCATAAGTTTTAGAGGTATGAAAAATGTGGGGTGCTAATAAATTTATAGGTAGGTGGTTAATATATTAGGAGTATAAAGGAGAGTAATTATAGTATAGAAGACAAAGTTAAGCATTTTTTGCCTAAGAATAAACAGCTAGACTTTATTATTATTTTTAAAAAAAATAGATAAAATGAAAGACAATAGTTCACATGTGATACTTAAATAATATCTTGCCTCATTTTTCATTAACGGAGTCATGGAATCATACATTTTGTCATTAGGGCTTATTGCTGTATTTTTGGGAGTAATACTTGAGGGGGAATTTTTATTTCTTACCGGGATAATGTTTGCCAAAACAGGCCACTTAGATTTTGCTTCTGTCTTAGTAGCTGGCTATTTAGGTGCTCTGACTCATGATTGGATTTTCTTTACTTTAGGTAAAACACAAGGCAAGGCCTTCTTTGATAAACGACCTAATCTAAATAAACGACTGAACAAAGTCTTAGTACCTTTTCACAAAAATGAGTGGATCTTTTTCCTTAGCTACCGCTTCCTTATTGGGTTTCGAATGATCCTAATTATCCTATTTGGTATCAGTGATGTCTCTATCAGAAAATTTTTCTTAGTCAGCGCCTTTGGAGGATTATTATGGATTGCAATTTACGGAGGTATCGGCTACTATTTTACAGAGGTAATCGTCAATAATTTAGACTGGTTTAAGGAACATAAGATCATTATTTTTTTTACGGCAGTTTCACTCATGCTTATTTACATCCTTCCAAAATTACTTGTACGTCCGTCGGACGAGTAAAACCATTGTCATTCCCCCATGCGTGATTAATATAATTAATCACGTTGGTTACTTCAATATCTGTCAATTCAGGAATGCCTGCCATGGGAGCAGCATATTGCTTCCCATTCACAGTCAAAGTATCTGTTACTCCATATCGAATGATACAAGGCAATTGATCTGCATATTTTGTTAAAAAATCTGCTCCTGCCAATGGTGGGATATTTCCTATTAACCCTGTTCCATCTTCCATGTGACAATTGGCACAAAAATTTTCATAGAGAATCTCTCCATGAACGTAGGGATTAGATTGACAACTCTCCAATAGGTAGGCACAACTACCTAAACCTACCAATAATAGACAATAGACTAATTTGATTTTGCTCATTATAATTTTTCCTGATCCATTTCCGCTAATAGAACTTCTATATCCCCTAAAAATTTAGTAACAGACTCTGTATCCGTTCCATCACAAAATGCTCTAAGGTGTTTGTTTTTATCTACTAACACCAATCTACCACTATGGTTGTATCCACCTGGAGCATCTGCATCTTCTAAAGCCACATTAAAATAATCTTCTGCTATATCTAAAATTTGCTCTTTGTCACCAGTAACAAAATGCCATTTATCAGAAGTAACACCTAAATTATTTGCATACTTTTTTAACCTTGGAATGGTATCATATTTTGTATCAATAGAATGAGATAATAAAAGTAAGCGCTCATCTGCTTTAAATTTATCATGAATCCGTAGCATCGATTTAGATAATTTAGGACAGATGGTAGGGCAAGAGATAAAGAAATGATCAGATATATACGCTTTGCCTTCAAAAATCTTATTGGTTACCTGCATGCTATCTTGATTGACAAAAGAAAAATCTCTAATCTCGTGATAGATTTTTTTTCCAGCTTCTTCATAAGTATTTCCTAAGATAGGCAAGTCTTTCTTAACTTCCTCTTTGCAACTAAAAAGGAAAAGGAATAAGGGAAATATATAAAATATGATTTTCATAATTTTTTTTATGTAAGTAAGTGTTAAGACAAAATAAAGACCACAATTAGAATTTTATCTAAACACATAGGCACATAGAGCACATTAGACTATGTATCCTATATGCCTATGTGTTTAAATATTACGTTTAATTTATCCAAGTACTTACTTAGGAATGGTGTAAGTGAAGGAAATTAAACTCTCGGGCAGCTTATTTGTTAACAAATTCTTGCCCAGCAGCAATACTCGAATCCATTAATTCTTTGACTTTATTAATTTTCACTTCTTCGGAATCCAAGTATTTCATAATCTCCACGTGAGACTTGGAAGATTGTAACTTTCCTAATTTTTGATAGTTTTGCATCCAATCCATCATACTTTCATCCGCTTTATCTAAATCAGTCAACATTTTTGTAATAGACGCCGCCACTGGCTGCTCTAAAGTACCTTTACTACTCTGAATAGCTTTTAAGGCTTTACGAACCTTATGTGTCGTTCCCATCATAGGCATAACCACATCATGATTAGCCATAACCTCATCCCATTTTTTTCCTTCTAATTGTTGTTCTGAAGTTTCTCTGGAGCCTGTACCACATGCAGAGATTAATACGGTAATAATAAATAACAAGAAAGTATTTTTCATATTAATATTTTTTTGAACCTGCGTGCCTTGGCAGGCATGTTTAAATAAAGTACATATCTATTCTCTGCTTTCACTTTGCCTTATCTATTCTTAAATCAATTGAGTGTAAAACAAAGTTGGGACCATTCCCAGCCCAATTGGTCCGATCACTTCCACAGGCTAACCGCTAATTACGGATCTTACAAAGTCTTCGAGACTTGGGAAGATTTAATTCCTTGAGAACCAAGACTTCCCAAGTTGCAAAACTTTGTA
>JALZWC010000257.1 GCA_023300255.1 Saprospiraceae bacterium
CCATCATGATACCGTTGTACCCAGACCACCATCCCTTGATATTGAATATCCGAAAAGAAAGTGTTGACCGTACGAACAGGAAATTGCCCTTGATCTGATAAAGGCACCACTGGTGCTTTACAGGATAAGATAATTTGTTGATCTGTCCAATCTAATATATCTTCTATACCTTGAAAATATTGGCCGTGAAAAAGCGAACCATCTTCGTATAAATACCCTCCTTTTTTAGTTGGGAACGTGCCGCTGATTGTGGGCTTAAAAATAGGTGCAGTAGGTATGTTCTTTTTGTTGACAATCGTCACGGTTGCTTTATAGTGGTAGGTCGGTAATTTGCCTCCTTTACTATAAACCGTTGTTTCAAAAACAATTCGTTCTGCTGTTTTTTCTAGCTCTTTTACTTCTATGGTACAATGCTTCGTTTCTGTTCCTTCGAAAACAATGCCTTTGAAAAGCTTCATGTCTTCAATCTCGAATACTCGAAAATCTGGATATATTTTTTCACAGGTTTGCGACATCCAACCACCTGCATTAACAACGGGTAAGACCGCATTGCCTTGAATGACATGGTGGTTTAAAAATGGATTGTCTGCAAGGGTAAATTTTCTTTCTATTTTATAAGTATCTAAACGATTAGTAATAGGACTGATCGCTGCGGGTAAAGTACCACCGATGATCGTTTGCGGTTGATTGGAATAAGCCGTGTTGAATTCATTGACACACATCGCTGCGCCACCTTCGCTATTCACTAACCGAACGCCTGCTGCTTCAAATTGTTTCTTTAAGGCATCACTTACCATGCCGCCATCCCATGCGCCCCAATTAATGGCAGATACATGAGTATTGGGATGATTCTTTTTGAATAGGTGTGCAGCGGAACTTAATATTTCATTGGCAATCGCATAATCTGTTTGTCCTACGTTTCCATAAAAGCCTGCTACGGAAGAGAAGAGCATTAAGTGCTCTAATTTATGAATATTGACACTTTGAAACAGGCTCAATAATCCATCTAATTTTACGGATAAAACATTTTCAAAATCTGTTGCGGTTTTATCTTGTATGTATTTATCGGCGAGTCTTCCTGCTCCATGAATAGCTCCAGTGATCGTTCCTAGTTGTTGAGTAGCTTTTAATAAATCTACTTTGAAACTTGCCGCTTTTGTTACATCTCCTTTTATATAAATAGCTTGTCCGCCATAAATGGCTATTTGATCTAAGGTCTGTTGGATTTCTTTTTTAGAATTGATTTGATTAAAGATGGATTTCACTTTTGGTAAGCTTGGTGCTTCTCCTTTTTCTTTCAAATCATTCATGATGAGTCGTTTTAAAGAACCATCATCTGTTGCCTCTTTGGCATAAGCAGGTAGTATATAATCATTGGAAGAACGACCTAGTAAAATAAATTTACATTGGAAGGTCTTGGCCATTTCTAATACACAGGTTGCTGTAACGCCTTTCGCACCTCCACTCACTAAGAATACGGATTCTTTAGTAATGGTCGTCTTGATCGTTTGATTTTCTTTTACGACTACTGGAATAGCTTGGGTAGTTACTCGACCTGTTTCCGTGAAACCCGTTTCCATAATAGACACATCTGCATCGTGTAATTCTGCTATGATTTGAGCAGCTTTTGTAGTAGCTAACAATTCTGGTTGCAAATCAACAGAACGACAATAAACAGAAGACCATTCTAAATTCAAGGATTTCGCCAAACCTCTCAAGCCACCTGCCATTACCGAAACATTGCCACGCTTACCCAATCCTAATTGCCCATCCATTTGACTGATCGTTAAGAAATTAGCACGTTGTGCATTTCCTAATTCCGTTAAAGGTGCTTGTAAATGTTTAGCTAATAAGAAGACATCTTGGAGGATCACTCTTTCTGTCTGAAAGTGTTGCGCAAAGTTGCCGCCACTAAATTCAAGGTGTGGATGTAGATGTATAAAAGTGCCTACCTTGCCATATTGCTGTTCGATAGATTGCAAGGCCGTAGCAATCGCTTCATCTGTATTACTTGCTAGTGTGACCGACTTATTTTGAGCTGGATTTTTTACTACTTCAGGTAAGTTTAATATAACTACTTTATTCCCTTTTGCTTCTAGTGCTTGCTGGACTTTAATTGTTAGTTCGGTGCCTTCGTTGGTAATTAAGGCGACGTGCGTGGAAGGAAGGGTGAAATCTAGATAATCTGGTTGTGGTAAAAACTGTAAGCCAATTTCTTTTCTGCCTACTCCATGAAAGGTACTTGTTTTTACTTCGCTAGTAGTAGCGGTAGAAGAGGTTGGTGTTACCTCCTCTACCCTTACTATAGCTTCGCTTACGCTAGGACTTTTTTTTTACTTTTCTCTGCTAGATAATCCACTATTTGTCCTAAGGTTCTTAACTCTGTTAATTCGTTCGGATTGATTCCTGATACCTCTGGATGCGACTCTGTCATCGAGCCAAATATCTCTACTCGCTTGATGGAATCAATTCCTAAATCTGCTTCCATATCCATTCCCAATTCTAACATCTCTGTTGGGTAGCCTGTCTTTTCAGATATAACGCTTAGTAAAATATTTTCTAAGGCTTTGCGATCTACGCCACCCGTTGATTGTACTGCGGATGTTGCAGCAACAGCTACGGGTGTGGTCGGTGTCGCCGATACTGGCGCTGCTGATTGACTAGGTGTTGCACTTGCACTTCCACCACTCTTGCTCGCCAAGTAATCAACTATTTGTCCTAAGGTTCTTAACTCTGTTAATTCGTTTGGATTGATGCCTGATACTTCTGGATGTGATTCTGTCATCGAGCCGAATATTTCTACTCGCTTAATTGAATCAATTCCTAAATCCGCTTCCATATCCATTCCCAATTCTAACATCTCTGTTGGATAACCTGTCTTCTCGGATATAACGCTTAGTAAGATATTTTCTAAGGCTTTACGATCTACCCCACCTGTTGATTGTGTTGTGGATGTTGCAACTTGAACTGGTGCGGGTGTTGTCGGTGCTGCTGCTACTGGCGCTGCCGATTGAGTGGGTGCTGCACTTGTACTTGCACCACTCTTGCTCGCCAAGTAATCCACTATTTGTCCTAAAGTTCTTAACTCCGTTAATTCGTTCGGATTGATACCTGATACTTCTGGGTGAGATTCTGTCATCGAGCCAAATATCTCTACTCGCTTGATCGAATCAATTCCTAGATCAGCTTCCATGTCCATTCCCAATTCTAACATCTCTGTTGGATAGCCTGTCTTTTCGGATATAACGCTTAGTAAGATATTCTCTAATGCTTTACGATCTACACCACCTGTTGATTGTGTTGCTGGTTGTGCTACTGCAACTGGTGCAGATATTACAGGTGCAGCCGCTACTGGCGCTGCAAATTGAGTAGGTGTTGTAGCTGTACTAGCACCACTCTTGCTTGCCAAGTAATCTACTATTTGTCCTAAGGTTCTTAACTCTGTTAATTCGTTTGGATTGATACCTGAAACTTCTGGATGTGATTCTGTCATCGAGCCAAATATCTCTACTCGCTTGATGGAATCAATTCCTAAATCTGCTTCCATATCCATTCCTAATTCTAACATCTCTGTTGGGTAGCCTGTCTTCTCGGATATAACACTTAGTAAAATATTTTCTAAAGCTTTGCGATCTGCGCCGCCTGTTGATTGTGTTGCTGATTGTGCTACTGCAACTGGTGCAGATATTACAGGAGCAGTTGCTACTGGCGTTGCTGCTTGACTAGCTGTTGCACCTACACTAGCACCACTCTTGCTTGCCAAGTAATCTACTATTTGTCCTAAGGTTCTTAACTCTGTTAATTCGTTCGGATTAATACCAGATACTTCTGGATGAGACTCTGTCATCGAGCCAAATATCTCTACTCGCTTAATTGAATCAATCCCTAAGTCGGCTTCCATATCCATTCCCAATTCTAACATTTCTGTTGGGTAGCCTGTCTTTTCAGATATGACACTTAATAAAATATTCTCTAAGGCTTTTCGATCTGCTCCGCCTGCTGATTGTGCTGCGGGTGGTGCAGTAGCAACAGGTGCGGTAGCTACTGAAATAGAACCATTCGTAGCCACCGACTGCTGTTGTTTTTGGATAAGACCATTCCCCGACGTTCCATTACCGTTGCTATGCACAACTGTGTTGGAAATCAATGTTGGGGAAATTGATGGACTAGTTTGTTGTTGTTTAACACTTCCGTTTGTAGACGGGTGTGTTATAGAGGATTTGGGGGTATGATCAATTTTAGTCGATAGTAATTTTATCAATTGATCCGACTGTTTATTTTGCTCATTAATAAATCGCTCAAACAATTCTAAAGATTTTGTTTGCTGTGATTTAAAATGATCTATTGTGCTAGATAATAATGCTAGGGTTTCTTTATTCATGTCATCTTCCTGATTCGCAGTCGAAATATTATTGACAGCGGGTACATTTACTATTTTTTCAACAGGTACTTCTACTATTTTCTCAATCACTTTTTCCACAATCGTAGTACCACTATTACTTATTTTAATACCATTTGATAAAGTAGATTGGTATACTTTTTTGGTCGCATCACTTACGTAGTTATGGCCACCTAGTTGAACATTCAATTTTGTTTTTCCTGGTATAGCAGGAATTTCTTTTTTATACTTATCTACTTCTCCGATAGGAAGTCCTAATACCTGTAATTGAGTTACTGCTTGGCGGAATTGCAAATCGCTATCTTTTCTAGCATTCGGATTTAAAGCAATAGCCTGTGCATCTGTTTTATCTTTTAAAATATCTTTTACTAGATTCGTTAATACACCCTTTGGGCCAAATTCAACAAATACTCGGCCTCCTGCTTGATAGATATTATCAATTTGATTTTTAAATAAAACAGGTTTCAATATATGACCTTGTAAGATGGTTTGAATACTTGTTGGATCTGAAGGATACGCCTCACTAGTTGTATTTGAAAAGACAGGGATTTTTGGTGTAGCAAATTGCTGCTTCGCAACATATGCCGCAAATGGTTGCTGCGCATGCTGAACAAACTCTGTATGAAATGCTGCTGATACGGATAAAGGAACTACAGAAAATCCTTTCTGCTTTAACTGTTCCGCAGCAGTATTAATAGCTGCATGGCTACCGCCTAATATTACTTGTCTAGTAGAATTGACATTTGCTATCGTCACTCCTTGTAGTGTCTTTACTGCCGCTTCTACTTGTTCGATTGGCGCTTTCACCGCTAGCATGGTGCCTGTTTCCGCATTCGGATTTTGTGCCGCCATTGCTTCGCCTCTTGCTTTTGCTAAAGACAAGAACGTTGTATCATTATACACACCCGCAGCCCATAAAGCGGTTAACTCTCCAAAGCTATGTCCTGCTGTAAAGGCAGGACTAAATCCAGCTTGCTGCATCGTCTTATACATTCCCATACTGAATGTACCAATAGCCGGCTGTGCATTTTGGGTCTTTGTTAACTCAACTTGATTAGCTTTCTTAGCTTCTTTATTAAAAACTGGAATTGGATAAATGGTTTTAGACAATCTATCTTTTCCTTCTTTTTCAAATAAACTATCTGTCTGATCGAATGCCTTCCGCATTTCTGGAAATGCATTGACCAATTCTTTACCCATTCCTGTATATTGGGAACCTTGTCCAGAAAATAAAGCAACTACTTTTGTATCTGGCGTAATACCATTTGCTCTAAAGTAAATGCCTTTTGGATGTTCCCAATTCGCAGTATTACTTTGTAAGCTTTGTATGGCAATTTGTAAAAATTCTTTACACTCCGTTTGACCATTAACTACAAAACCTAATCTTGCTGCAGTTGTTGGAATAGCCTTTGTAGCCTGATTTGCTATATTCAAATAAGCTGCTTCTCCATCCGTTTCAATAGCCTGCAATGCTTGTTGACAAACAGCTAATAAAGCCGAAGGCGTAGCAGCATTTAATAAGACCGACTTATAAGGTTGATGATAACGGTAAGGAGCTTTATGCTCCTTTTTATATTCTTCCATTGCGACATGGACATTAACTCCGCCAAATCCAAAAGCACTCACACTTGCTCGTCGAGGCGTATTGCCACTCAACCAAGGACGCGTTTCTGTGTTAATATAAATTGCCGAATTTTCAATATCGAATTTAGAATTAGGTTCTTCCACATTAATCGTAGGTGGTAAGACCTTATGGTGCAAAGCCAGGATAGCCTTAATCATCCCAGCTGCACCAGCGGCCGCTTTAGTATGTCCAACCTGTGATTTGACACTACCAAGCGCTATATGTTGTTTCTCTGGATTATCTTTTCCAAAAATCATTTGCATGGATGCAAATTCCGTAGGATCGCCCGCACCTGTTCCTGTTCCATGTGCTTCCAATAGACCTACTGTTGCTGGCTCAT
>JALZWC010000258.1 GCA_023300255.1 Saprospiraceae bacterium
CTAAAAAATTAAGCATAGCTGGCTACGGTTCTTTTTTTAGGATTTCTTAGAAGGAAAAATAGCAGTTTAAAATGGCTAATTTATTCTTACACTTTGCCTAATCCTTTAATAGCAGTCAAATAATTTAGCTCTAATAGTTGACTCTTATGTTCTTTTATTGTGACATTTTTTTGTTCCATCTCATTACTTATATCAACTAGCTTATTAGGAATATGAAGTGTCCAAATTTCATATCCTACAATTAATACATTTTCTATAGCGCATTTTTTCAGGATTAGATTTGTTTGGTAATGATCTGGGTGGTTATCTGTAAACGTAGGTAAATAAATAACGGGTACCTTATATTTTAGATAATTGTTATTCGATGTTCTTGTATTTCTACAACATCTCCTGATCTTAGCTTATTTCTTTTTCTCAATTCTTGCTTTCCATTTACTTTGACAATTCCATCTTCTACCATTAACTTAGCCTGACCTCCACTTTGTGCTATCTGCTTTAGTTTTATTAGTTTTATCAACTCTATATATTCATCCATTGGTCTCAATTCAAATGTAGATTCAGTCATTTTATTAATTTTCTAATGTTAAATATTGCAAATCTAACTATATAATTTAGAGATTCAAGCTAAATTCTAGTATTTATAATGTTAGTATTTAATAGTACAAAGCGGTATTGCCTACCTTAAGTAGGGATTTCACATCACCAAATTATTTTTCAAATAAAATCTTAAATTCTCTTTCTGAAAAATCGAGAGTTATAGCAAATTCGTTTTTAATTGTTTCCAACCAATCTTTACCAAAATTAACTCGCTTTTTATCCACAACTTTTATTCCCTTTCGGATTGCCATTTTATTATTGAACAATCCAATTCTACCTTCCTTGGTATTTTTTCCAACGAACTTATGATAGAAAAAATGAGAATTAGGATGCGTTGACATATAATAGTTGGATATAGCTATATCCTCTTCACTAATCTCAACATTCTCAAAACTATATAGATTCGTCCAGCCCTTTTCAGTTTCCCTTTGTATCATGAATTGATGATCGTCAATTGGTACTATCCTCATCATCCCATCTTTATCATTCACTGGAGAGAAAACATTGATGTCCAAAGGAATCCTAGTGATGAGTCCCCCAAAACCTACATCGGTTATGTAAGTCCTGCCTTCTAAATTAACTATATGTGCTAAGTGGTTTCTCGGTGGTATTTTTTTGGGATTGCTCAGCCAAACTCTTCCTAAAACTGGTTTAGGGGAAAAACCTAAGGACTTTAATAGTTCTGCATATAAAGTGTTCAGTTCAAAACAGTAACCACCACGATTTTTTATGATAATTTTATCAATAAGATGCCGATAATCTAATGCAATCTTTCTACCTACCACTACATCTAAATTTTCAAATGGAATATTTTCCATATGTTGTTCCTGCAATTTCGTTAATCCCTCTAAAGTAGAATTGCAATCATCAAGTTTTATTTTGCTTAGGTATTTAGCTATTTCAGCATCTTTCATTGTTCAGGTAGATTTTTGCTAGCGCAATTACTTCAAGGTGGTATCTATTCCTTTTCTAATCAATTATTTTGTGCACATCAACGTTCAGTTGTAAAATAATGTTCAGGAAAATCACATAAATAAATTTTATATTTATTCATATTAACTTCTTATTTAATGCCTATCGCCAATTAGAAATCCGTCGTACTTAACGAATCCGAAATATAGATGTATAACTTTTTGTTATACCTACTAATTCAGTCATAGAATATAAAAGATAAAGCATTAACCTTTACTATTATTCAAGATAATTTGTCTGTAAAATCTGATTCCATTCTCAAACTCACTTTTTGGTATCCGTTCATCTATGCCATGGAAACAAGTGAGATTCTCAGAATTTAAAATAAAAGGGCTAAATCTATAAATATTTTTTGTAAGAATATTGAAGTGTCTAGAATCAGTACCGCCAATAACTAGATAAGGTGCCGTCTTTATATTTGGAAAAATTTGCTTTATGGATCGCTCTATACGCTCGTATTGAACATTATCAACCGGAGATATAGAGGACGGATTAGCCCCTTCATTGGACATTTCAATAGTAACACGTTCATCATCAATTACGTTCTTTAAATGGGCTATCACATCTTCTTTAGTCTCTCCTGGGATAATTCTGAAATTGATAACCGCCCTAGCAGCAGTAGGAATGACATTTTCTTTAATTCCCGCTTCAAAGATAGTAGGAGAGGTAGTCGTTCTTATTGTTGCATTGCCCGTACTTTTCTTTTCATACTCATCCAACAAAACAGATTTGAATATATTTCGGTTAGCAAATACAAACTTGGCTCTAAAATCCATTTCTGGTCCAATCTTATCCATAAATGCATCTAAAACGGGATTGAATGATCGCGGACATGGATTTTCTTTTACTTTGCTAACTGCTCTTGCTAACACATCGATAGATGTTTCTTTGGCGGGTGCAGAAGAATGTCCTCCAGCCATTGCTGTTGTTAATTCCAATGAAAGAATCCCTTTCTCTGCTATACCAATTAAGGCAACTGGTGCATTCAATCCTAAGACTAATCCTTCTGTAATTGCCATTCCTTCATCCAAAACAAAATGTGCTTCAACTCTTTTATTTTTGAGATATTGCGCTATTTTGAATGCCCCTTTTGGTCCTAAAACCTCTTCATCATGACCAAGGGATATATAGATATCTCTCTGGGGTTTATAGCTTTCTTTGAGTAACTGCTCTACCGACTCCATAATACCGATAACTCCAAATTTAAAATCCATAGCCCCTCGGCCATAAATAGTATCGTTCACTACTCCTGCTACAAATGGATGCTCTGACCACGCACTTGGAGTTGCAATAGGTACGACATCATAATGTGCCATAAGGATAATCGGCTTAAGACTACTATCACTTCCTTTCCAATGATATAGATGACTAAACTCACTAAAAATAGTGTGCCCTAACTCTCTATGAATCAATGGATAATTATCTTCAAGGAATCGGTTAAATTTTTTAAATTGGATAGAATCAAAGTCTGTCTCTTCTTCAAAGGATACTGTTCTGATAGATATTGCTTCAACAAACCGATCTACTGCGCCATCTGGAACTGATACGAGTTCTAAAGGTTCAACTTGAAGTTGAGTAGACTTAAAGTTATAAACATTATAAAACAGATAGGCTATAAATATTATTACTAAAACAAGAATCGTTAAAAGTATTTTCTTCATTTAATTTTGCTTAATTCCTATATACAATTTTAATATGCCCCACATAAAAATCATTGAAGCATTGTCCAATTTTAAAACTTAAAAAGAGTCAATTACGGAAATACCTATACCCTCAAATTTATTCATATTCGGTAACAATATAGTTGCTTCCTCAAGTGAAATAGTTTTCCCTATCAGTTTTTCAGGTCTTAATTTTCCATTCTTAATCATGTCTAACATTTCCGAATATTTATGAGCTTGCATTCCATGACTTCCAATTATTTCTAA
>JALZWC010000259.1 GCA_023300255.1 Saprospiraceae bacterium
ATCCAGCCAATATCTTGTTACTAAACGGCAATAAATTTAATTCCGTACTACAATTTTGTACCCCCATGAGAAAGAATGATCTTTTTTTCAATGGCATTTCTATGCTATTATTCGCTACATATATTTTCCTTTCGATAAATTATTCTTACCAAGAAGAACATTCTACGACAGTAAATAGCTCTACAAATACCACTTCCTTTGGTTATGATCCCGTATTAATAGCTACCACCTTTATCAACTATTTAGAGCTAAATAATAACCTGTCAGCCACTCCTACCAAGCTAAAAGATATTTCGTTGGAACAGGAACTAACAACATTGCAAGAATTGCAATCACAGTTACTTTTTGCATCCTGTGAGGTAGAAAATAATATAGCTCTACAAATAGTTACTCTTCGAGAAAAAATAATTACAGATATAAAAAACCAAGCTGGATATGAGTCTACCTCTTCCATGATGGATATTCCATGTCCAGAGATACAAGTCGTAGAATTATTGGGTATACCAGGTTTTGCAGAAACAAACGCACTAGTCGTATGTGGAAAGCCAGATACCTTGGCTTTTTTAATATTCATAGAAGAAGCAGGAATTATCTCCGGCACACAAATGACGACTACGTTTCTACCCGGTATTCAATATGCTGGTTTTGAATCCACCCACTACGGAAGTGCAACGATTTCTAATTTGGATCCCAATCCGGACAAACCTAATTTTTTACTAGAAGGAATTACAGAAGGAATCTATATTGGCTACATAGGAGTAGAGGCTACTTGTGATGTAAACACTGCGGCGTTTGACTATATGGTTGGCCTAGATTTCTCCTTTATTTATGAAGACACTTTAGGTAATTTTCAGCAATGCAGACAATCCGTAACTCCTTTACGAGCCTATAATTCTATCATCAAAGAACCCGTCTTAAACTTTAGACGGTCTCCCAATTTTAATATATCGGCTCTTAATAGAGAATTTTGTCAAGACATACAAATCTCGCAAGATGGGATAGATGCTTATGTAGAAGAAATGGCGTTTTCTATTTGTAATATAGATTTTTCTAATGAATTAATGCTAAACAGTATTTCTCTCAATGGAGCCGCCATTCCCTACAATTATAATGCGACAGATGGCACCGTCAATATGACTATTAGTGGGGAGGATTTTCTAAATAATAGCGCGCCTAATCCAAGCGATACCCTCTTCAATGAATCTGAAATATTATCTATTAGAGTCTGTATGCAGGTTGATGAATGTCCAACTGAAAACACACAATTTATCAGCTATAAAGCTTCCTATTATTGTAATGGAGATATTTGTCAAGCAATCGAAAGTGATGGAGAAATACTAATTCGCCCAGCAAGTCGCCCAATTCCAATAGCCACCTCTAGCTTAATTCAAGAACCTGGTATTTGTGGTGCTCCCGCTATATTAGAAATGACATTGCAAAGTAGTATTGCAGATTCTGCAGCTGGAATCTTTACGGATGTTACTTTTGGTTTTGAGACCTGCGAACAGTCTTCCCTAGATATTAGTAAGGTTACTATCGGTGGTACAACTATTCCAGCCTCTACTTATAATTGGATTGGCGGAGACTTGACTATAGATTTATCGACTTTAACTACTGACCCTGATGGAGTTGGAGGTATTATAGATGCAGATGGAGATGGAGCAGTCGATGATTTGCCGGGTGGTGAATTATTGACCATTCGAGTAGAATTAGATTTTGTCTGTGCATTAGCTCCTGATCCAGGTTCTATTGTGTGTAGTAGTATTGATTGCTCTTTTGCTCAGTTTTTTGTAGCAGCGAAAAGAGATTGTGGTCAAGCCTTTACCTATCAACCTGCTGTAGAAGATTTTAGTATTACAAATGGAGCTACCTATATAGAGTTAAAAAACCAAGATGTTATCAGTACTTCCTTGACTGGTTATAACTTTGGTACGACTAGAACAACTGGTGCCAATTGTAGCCCTTTGCCTGTCAGAGTAAAAACTATAGAATTTTGTTATATCTACGAAAGAGAAAACATCAGTCCTTGTGCTACTGCTAATTCCAGTAATAGATTACAAGTACTATTCGATGGTAGTCCTGCTTTAGTAAATGATATAAATTTTGTAGCAGGTTCTGGTCAAATGACGGTCAATGGAACAACTACACAATCAGGTGTTACTGGAACGTTCACAAACATTTCTACTGCAAGCAGATTATTAGTGCTCCCTATTGGAGAATTAAATGTAGGCGATGAAGTCTGTTATATTTATCAGCTAGAAGCAGATTCTGCAAGTTGTAGTCCGGCCATTTATATGAATGGGACACACCAAGTGATCGAAACTTGCGATACAGGAGGATGTACTTGTGAAACCGTCAAAGCCTGCGATACTGCCCTATTTAGAAGTGATCCTTCCAATTGTAGCTGTACTTGTGATATTTCAAGTGGCGCTAATACTCGTAGATGGAATCTAGGGTATACAGATGAATGTATGACTGCAAAAGTCGATATAGCAGACGTTCCAACAGAAGATCTAAATAGATACCTTCCTTGTGACACCATGTACTATGAAGGATGGATGACTTTTAATAGCCCAGAATCTGTGGGAGAATTATATCAATGGTACTTTATAGCGAACATCACCAACTTAGGCAATAATGGCTGGACTGGAAATGATGACACGGAACTGATGATTGATGGTACTGGAACAGAACTGCTAGGCTTAGATTTTTCTCCACAAGGAGGTGGAGGTGCTAAAACACCTATTGACATTGGTAGTCTTTCCGATTGTTTAGACGATCCTTCCACAGGTGGAGCTACTGGGTTTTTCGCTTATGCAGGAAAAACACCTTGGAGTGATGTTACTCGTAATACTCCACTCTGTAGCAGTACTTATGAATACCACGATGGTAATTTATTTGGTGTATACTTCAGGAATTTTAATAAATTAGAAGATTGTAGGGGAACAGAAACGGCTAGTTGGGAAGAAGTAGATTGTTTAGATCAATTAAAAGCTACCTACAATATAGGTGTTGGAGATACGATCTACATGCGATGGTTATTACCTTTGACCAAGAATGTAAAAGCGGCTGCTAATAAAATAGCAGACCCCGGTTTTACTTTTAGAGATCCTCAAATTATCAATGTAGCTTCTGGCCATTTTTTAGATGAATTTGATAGTGATTGTCTAGTAGGTTTATCTAATTGTAGAATCAATTCTCCTTTTACGACTTTCTGTCCAGAAGAAGTAAAAGCGTTGACAACCATCACTATAGACGATTGTGGAGGCAGTGTAGAACATACTTTTAATGTGGTAAAACCCACTCCTGTCAATTGGTTTTCAGCAGAATATCGTCCATTTTTCACCATGGAAGATATTGAAATACCGATCTATTCTCCTTTAATTTATTGTGGCAATGCTAGATTAGTAGGTAAGTGTGGCACAGAATATCCTTTAACGATTCAATCTATGACTAACCAAAGCTGTGCTACAGTGGATGGTCAAGAATATTGTACCGTTTCTTCTGGCAATATAGGGGGGATCACTTTCAATCCTGAAGCAGATGGATATCCAGGGTTGGGTGTTGGGCTTGGAGGATACTTAGATGATTTTAAAATAGTATATGACTTATGTAAAGTTTGCCCTTCAGAAACAGGTGATTTATCTAGTTATGAAATTAAGTATGATTATCGTACTTGCGGAGTTTTAAATGAGGCTTGCTTTAGATGTAATCAAGCTACTAACAACACTAGTAATGAATTACCAAATGTTTGTGGACTCAATGGAGCAACGCTAGTTGATAGAAATGAAAGTTACTATGGTGTATTAGGCTTAGATAGTTTAGTCCGATGGGACGATGTAACTTCAGGAGATGTGGTAATAATGGATGTAAGTAATGGGTTTCCAGCACTAAGCCAAGATCAATCTCAAAATCTACTATCGAGTGGCGCTCCTGGTGTTAGTGAAGAATTAAACACGTTTACCATCTGCGCAGATAACGATCCTAGCTTAGAAACACATAAAGGCGTATTAGCAAGTATTAGTTTAACAAATAGTGTAGCACTTATCGGAGCCTATGATGCTGCCATGAATCCTTTAGTACTTGATCCTGTCTCTACCAGTGCAACGGCTACTACTTATGCCGTTTTTCTACCAGATCTTGCACCTGGCGATTGTACTACTTTTAAAATTGGCACCCAATTACTCTTCTGTCCTGTAGCACCAGATAAACCAGAAATATGTGTCACTACTACTTCTGGTTGTATGGACCCTGCGATTATGGCAGCATTAGCTGGAACGACAGCTGCTTGTAATAGTATTGAAACTTGTTATCAATATGTATTTGAAGAAGCAGGTATACAAGCAGATTTTTTATTGCCAGATGGTGGACCTTATGCTCTATGTGATACAATTCCGATGGCTGTTTTAGTAAAAAATGTAAAAGGGACTACGGTAACAGATCTAATTTTAGATCTAGATTTACCATTAACTGGTGTACAAATTATCCCAAATAGTTTTGAAGCTTCCTATCCAAATAGTGGTGATTTCACCTTACCTTTTTATCAAATTGTAGATCCACTTATTACGGGTAATAATTTACTGTATAGTGAAGATAATGATTTTAGTAATGCCATCCATAGCAATGGTTTACCAGGAATTACCAGTATGGCAGATAGTAATCATATAATTGTTCGATTCTTATTAGAAACGATTTGTGATGAATTCGTATCGGGGAGTCAATCCTCTTTTGAAGCGACCGTAGCTGATCCTTGTAGTCCCAATAGACTGACCTCTGGTATTGTCAAAAGTAACCAGATCATTATAAATGGAGCAAACCCAGCAGATTTTGGACAAGTCTTAATAACGGCAAAACCCTCCGAAGCATATTGTGGTCAAGACACCCCAACTTTTAAAATAACTGGACAAAACATTTCTGAAAAAGCACTTGGAGATAGTGTTATTATGTGCGTGACTTTGCCTGCTGAATTGACTTACCAGCCAGGGTCCATGCGCTATATCATCCCTGCTAGTTTAAGTGCCGGAACAGAAATAGTTTCTACTATTAATGGACAAACGCAAGTTTGCTTTCAAGGCTTTGAGAATATGCCAGTAGGCGGTGCCTTCACTTTAAATTTTGAAGCAGATTTTGATACCAATGCTGCGTGTGGAGACTATGATATTATGGTGGACACAAAAAACATTGTAGAAGATCAATCGTGTACAGACGGTGGCATTTGTGATGTCTTTGTTCAATCTTCTGTCAACCCAACATTTACGATGACTCTTAAAGGACCATTAGAGACAGCCGACTTACAGTTTTTCAGAGAATGTACAGGAACAGATGATCCCGTTACAATTTGTTATGAAGCTACTTTAAGAAATCCTGGACCAAGCTATACCGGAACGGTTACCGTTAATTTACATGATGATGTTCTGGCCGATCAAGTATTAGATTTTTATGATCCGATACTTGGTACACAAACTCATTCAACGGTATCTGTAGCCAGTGGAGATTTCATTACGATCAGTGGTTGTTTTACAGTAGATGAAATTAATTCTTGTCCTGTGATATTAGATTTAGTGTATGACTCTCCATGCGAATGTAATCACTTGGCAACTCCATACAGTTCTTTAGAACCTGCTTTTACAGCGATGCTCCCGCCCACAACGGTTCTATGTCCAGGAGAAGAATTAGGTATGGAAGTATGCGGAAATTATACGATCACTTATGACCCTGCGAGTAATATTGTTACTCGAATGGTAGGCGATAGTTTATACCTTAGTGTAGTCGATCAGTCTATCGTTACGCAACTAAACTTCAGCGGCACTGCTGGAGAATGTATCGTGAATGAAATACGTTTTATTAGAGGGGTAGAAGAATTTGATATCAATATCAAAGACTCTATGACTTGCCAAGACCAACCTGTCGTCTTAGAATTAACCGTGCCTATTGAGTACCAAGACTATGTAGATGTTCAATGGTCTCCAGCTACCTTCTTAGACGATCCTAATCGAATTGATCCTTTGTTTACTTCTGGAATACCTGGTACTTATAAATATGAAATCGCTTTAACATTCAATGGTGGGTGCTTATTAAAAGATAGTGTCTGCGTAGAGGTTAAACCAATCAATGTCATTACAATAACTGGTGATACAGAAATTTGCTTTCCTTACGAAACGAATACACTTACAGCCGATGCAGGGTTTGATTATTACGAATGGTATTTAGTAGATGGAGGATTCGAAATTATCAACGCCTCTACGACCACCAATACTTGGACAGGCCCAACTATGCCAGGTAAGTATATCGTAAAAGGATTTAGAAGTACGGACATGTGTCCTAGTGTTTCTGATGCGATTATGATTATGCAGGCAGAGTGTATTGATTTAGAACTGGAAAAAACAATTTGTGAAATTGATGCGGTCCCTAATTTTGGGGATACCATCAGTTATCAGATAGTTGTTTGCAATCGCCGATCTCCTGACAGTTTATTAACACATGATGCAAATATGGTGGCGGTAACAGATATGCTTCCAGCTGGTGTTATGTATGTCAGTCATACTAGTACGCAAGGAACTTATGCTGCCGGTGGCGGTGGTGTATGGCAAATAGGCACGCTCCTTTCTGGTACTTGTGAAACGCTTAAATTAAGCGTCAAGCTTACTGATTACGGAAAGCAAATAAATACTGCTGAAATCACAAATTCAGATAAAGAAGATATTGACTCTGAGGAAAATAACGATGATGGAGACCAAAGTGAAGATGATGAAGACATGGCTATGTTTACTTTGGAGCCTTTTGATTTAGCTTTAAAAAAGATCATTTGTCCTGATATGATGGTGCCTGTCGTAATGGTGGGGGAAGTTATAGATTATTGTATAATCGTAGAAAATCAAGGTGCCGTAGATGCTTACAATATTAGCCTTATGGATCATCCAGCACCAGAAATTAGTGTCATTGATCCTGACTGGACAGGTGGTCCTGTCTCTTGGACTTACGAATATTTGGACAGTTTATTAGTCGGTCAAATGGATACTATACGGTTTACGGCACAATTAAACGCTGTACCTCCAGATTCTTTTGCGATTAATTTTGCAGAGATATTAGATGCAGAAGATATAGAAGGAGATCATCCTATAGATATAGATTCTACCCCTGACGCAGATTGTGCTAATGATGGTCCTTTCGAAGATAACCTAACAGATAATACAAACGGAGATGAAGATGATCATGACCCTGCTGCTATCTACGTCAAGGTGACAGATCTAGCTTTGAAAAAAGAAACTAGTATTACAGCCCCAGTAAAAGTAGGCGATGCGATTCCTTATACCATAACGGTTTATAACCAAGGGAATGTGCCAAGTACGAATATTAAAATATCAGAGTACATCCCTGCTGGACTAGAATTAAATGTAGCTGCTTCTCCAGGATGGATGGATATGGGTAATGTTGCCATGTTCTTAGTGACCGATATATTAGGCATTGGCGAGTTTATAGAAATCCCAGTTACTATGACCGTGCTATCAGGAGCCAATCCTACTAACTTAATTAACGTTGCAGAAATTAGTTCTTTCCAAGATACTTTAGGATTTGACATTACCTATAATGACCAAGACAGCGACGGGGATACAGATCCGAATAACGATGGTGTTCCTATGCCTGGCGATCCAGACGATAATAATATTTTTGGCGATGCAGAGATAGGAGAAGATGAAGATGATAGTGATCCTGAAGGTTTAAATATATTTGATTTAGCCTTAATAAAAACTACGGCAAGTACAGGGCCGTTTACTTATGGCGATGTTGTTACTTTCGATTTCACGGTTTACAATCAAGGAAATATTCCTGCTACTAATATTCAAATTACAGAATTTACCCCATGTGGATATACCGTAGCACCAAGCTCTTTGCCCCTATGGGCAGTGACTGGCGATCTTGCAAGAACGACCATTTCAGATGTACTACAACCTGGCGATTCTAAAGTAGTTTCTATTAACTTAATCGTACAAGCCTGTACAGATCCTGATGCTTGGAAAAATATCGGAGAGATTAGTGCCAGTACAGATGACGAAGGAAATAACACCACCAATAGTGATGCAGATAGTGTTGCAGATGAATTCCCTAACAATGACGGGGATATGGAAGATAATGCTAGTGCTAATGAAAATGGAGATGAAGACGATAGTGATTTTGAATTAATTGAGATTTTTGATTTAGCATTGATCAAAGAAATTGTTACTCCTAGTCCTTACCAATATGGTGATTTGGTAGAATTTAAAATCACTGTTTTTAATCAAGGAAATACTACTGCTAACAACATTATAGTCTCCGACACGATCCCTAGTGGGTATGCTTATTCTCCAGCTACCAATACAGGTTGGACGGGTACAGCACCTGTGGTAGATTATTTAATTCCTGGCACTTTAGCTCCAGGTGGTTCTACGACAATGAGTATGTGGTTAGAAGTTTTAATGACTGCTGGAGGCGATGGTATCTATACCAACATAGCAGAAATCAGCATGGCCCAAGATGCTTCTGGAATGCCAGGAAAAGATGCAGACAGTGCTCCTGATAAAGACTTCCAAGATGATGAAGGCGGAGAGCCGGAAGGTCCTACGGATAATCAAACAGATGGAAACGGAATGGATGATGAAGATGATCATGATCCTGCCATAATTGAAATCTTCGATCTAGCACTTAATAAAACCACAACTAATACAGGCCCTTTTAAATACGGGGATGTTATCACTTTCGATTTTACTGTTTATAACCAAGGAAGTATAGCCGCTACCAATATTGAAATCACAGAATTTACTCCATGCGGATATAGTGTAGCCCCTTCTGCAATGCCTTTATGGGCTGTGAATGGAGGACTAGCGACAACTACACTTAGTGGTCCTGTACTTGCAGGAGATTCGATGGTTGTTTCTATTGATCTAATTGTACAGCCTTGTGGCAGCCCTGATGCGTGGAAGAATACAGGAGAAATTAGTTCGGCACAAGATCCCTCTGGAATGCCCGTTTTTGATATTGATAGTACCCCAGACAATAATCCAGATAATGATGGAGTGATGGATGATAATACGACCGATAATTCTAATGGAGATGAAGACGATAGTGATTTTGAACTTATTGATGTTTTTGATTTAGCACAAATAAAGCAACTGGCTACCCCTGGTCCTTACGCCTATGGTGATACTTTGCATTATATGATTACCGTCCTTAATCAAGGAAACATTGCGGCTAATAACATTTATGTTTTTGACCATATTCCACCTGGTTTAAGCTATGATCCTACTTTAAATTTAGATTGGTCAGGAGCAGCTCCAACCGTAGATATTCTAATAGAAGATGTCTTATTACCAGGGCTTGCTCATCAATTAGATTTGTATTTAATTCTGGAAGAGAATGTAGCTGGTATTGATAGCTACACCAATATTTCAGAAATCAGTCAAAGTGAAGATGATGAAAATAATGATACCTCGAATGCCGATGCAGATAGTGATCCTGATGGTAACGCTACAGATGATGAAGGAGGCCAACCAAAAGAATCAACAGATGATCAACTAGACGGTAATGGAGTAGATGATGAAGATGATCATGATCCTGCAATCGTAGACATTTTTGATCTAGCTTTAAAGAAGACCATCGTTGATGTTGGCCCTTACAAATATGGAGAAGTATTGACTTTTAACTTTACTATTTATAACCAAGGAAATGTTCCTGCTCAAAATATTGAGCTCTCAGAATTTACGCCCTGTGGATATAGACTCGCACCAGCTTCCACTGCTTGGTCTAATAGTGGAGGCATAACGACCACCACTATTACGAGTACCGTTCTTCCTGGAGACTCTTTAATTGTCCCTATTTATTTGATCCCTCAACCTTGCAATGAGCCTGATGCTTGGAAAAATACTGGCGAAATTAGTATGGCGCAAGATCCTTCTGGAACAATCGTCGATGATATTGATAG
>JALZWC010000260.1 GCA_023300255.1 Saprospiraceae bacterium
TGTACCTCGTATGTTTGTAGCGTGGTAAAAAATGTCAACATCTTATTGTGTTCTTTAGATTTAATATATATGTTCCCCCAATTCTTTACACACTCAAATAAACTTGTCCATAAATCATACTAAATTAGGAGGATCTTTTTTCATAATAGCTCCTCCGATTAAAGAGCCTACAAGCCCAAATAATGTACCTCCACCTAGGCCACCTAGCGTCTGCCTAACTAAAGTAAATCCTTCTCTAGCACTCTGAGCAGTAGCTTCCAATACATCCTCTTCCATACCAAAACCTTCCATCATTTCCACAGTATAGGCTACTATTTCATCTACTGCAGAAGGATCAATAAAATTATAATAAATATAATTAAAGAAACCACTAATTAATCCCAAGATCGCACAAGCTATTACGCCAACACCTATTGCTTTTCTTAAAGAAATATGATCTCCTTGTAAATCCCGTACTCCTTTAATAGTAGAATATATTACAAACCCATAAATAACAAAATCAATGATACCAGCCAGTGAGCTAGTGGCTAAGCCAGACATATTTTTTACCAAAATCCAAACAATAGAAACTAACCCACCTATTACCCCAAAGCGTATAGCAGTTGGAAATATGGGGGCTTTAGAAGCATGTAAAGTTGTCATAAATTAGATATTTTAAGTCTATAAATAATAACTCAATATCTCTTTTTACTTTTATAAAGTATAATTATATTATAAATTATTCTAAAATAATCTCTGCTATTAAGCAATATACGGATCTAAAGCGTATTCTTCTTTATTAATAATACCTAGTACTTTTCCTTTCATGGACGTTCCTATAAATGGGGTATTCTTCGATTTAGACCGAATAGAGGATCGTTCGAAAGTCCATTCTAAACTTGGAGAAAACAAGGTTAAATTAGCGGTATTACCCGTTTCTAATACAGGAATTGGTAAAGACACAGCTGCTCTAGATTTATAAGCTAGAAGTTCTATTAACTGGGGTAATGGAATTTGATCTATTAATTGGGTATTTAAAATCGCAAATGTTGACTCCAAGGCAATCATTCCAAAGTCAGCATACAAAAATTCCATTTTTTTTGCTTCCTCCTCTAATGGAGTGTGATTGGTCGTAATGCAATCTATGATGCCATCTCTAACCGCTTTTATCAGTGCCGTTTTATCTTTTGTGGTCCTTATAGGCGGTAACACTTTCAGATTAGTATCAAAAGAAGCAATCGCTCGATCATCAAATATTAAGTTAGCCACAGCTACAGAGGCAGTCACTTTTAAACCTTTCTTTTTGGCCGTTTTGATTAAATCTATAGAGCCAGCAGTCGATATATTGTGTACATGCAAGCGGGAATCAGTATAGGCCAATAAATCTATATCCCTTTTTAGCATTAATTCTTCTGATAGACTCAACAAACCTTTCATACCCAATTGAGTACTAACAGTGCCTTCATGTATTTGTCCACCAGCGCTTAGTTCTTTATCATGAGGGTGGTTAATAATTACTCCTTCTATACCCTTTACATACTCTAAGCTACGTTTCATTAAACCACTAGATTGTATCGAATAGACGCCATCTGAAAAAGCAATACTTCCAGCTTTTGCCATATCATACATCTCCGCAATATCTTTTCCTTCGCAATTATGCGACACAGCTCCTACTGGATAAATATCTACTAAGGTAGATTGATTCCTAAAAAATAATATATCTGATTTAGTTTGAATGGTAGGATTGGTGTTAGGAAAACAAGCTAGACTGGTATATCCTCCTGCTGCCGCTGCATTCGTAATTGATTGAATATCTTCTCGATGTTCTAAGCCTGGCTCCCCTGTATGTACGCCAATATCAAACCATCCAATGGAAACATGTAAGTCTTTATGAGCAATTACTTTTGCTTTCTTATTTGTTAGTTTAGTCCCTATCTTTTCTATTCGACCATCCTGTATAAGGATGTCTCTTTTCTTTCCATTCAACGGAGATCTGGAATCAATGATCGTTGCGTTCTTTATTAATAGCATTCCTTTTTTTCTCAAAAGTAATAAATCTTATTCTAAAATTTCTTAGTAATGACAAAACAATAATTTTGTCATTTAGAAGAAGTTATTTAGTCAGTACCAAGGAAGGAACAAACAATAATTGTTACAACACGAATGAGAATTATTAGGAAATATATTGAGCAATTTAATGATCCTTACCCACCTGAAGCCTGTGGTATATCTGGATTGTAAGAAACGCTTCAACCAATGCATTGGTAGCGTATTTTGCAATAATGTAGAAAGAGAGGTATGGAGAACTAGATTTGTTTTTTTGAAAATTGAAAAACAGAGGCACAGAGAATAAATTTTACTCTGTGTCCCTGTGCCTCTATGTTCAGCTAGTTTAGCTGCTTCTGAAGACCAATATGTTTATCCAGCGTCTGGTTTAATTATTTCAGAAAAATTCGCTATATAAATTTCTAATATTTCATCACTAGAAAGTTTGGGATCAAAAATACCTACCCTTTTAGCTAATTCTCCACCTAGTGCAGCCGCACGTGCGCGCTGGTTCGGCGTGCCATGATGACCAGGACTATCAAAACCACAATCACCTACAGAAAATGAAGTTTTTAAGTAACGATTTAGTACGAGAGGATGTAAGAACAATCCCTTTCCATGACTAGCATAATAAGAAGCATAAGTGTCTGCTAATAATTCTAAAAACCTAGTTGATTCTGGAGTATTATCGCCAAAAATAGTTTGTGAAAAGTGAATATGATGGCCATATTCATGTGCCAGAATAAAACGTTCTGCCATACTTCCTAATCCTAACTCTGCATAGACTTCCATGATACCGTCTCCCATAAGAATTTTCTTGGGAACTCCGATTTCTGGCGCGCCAGAAAAAGCAATGGCATTAAAAGTAAGAAGTGGATGATTATAATTATCAAATTTATCTGAACCAAATACTTCTTTCAGGTCTTGAGCAATAGTCAATGCTAGTTCATCTGAGAAGATAGGTATTTCAGTTCCATCCTCATCAAAATTTACAAACCAAAACTGAATCAATTCCGCAACTAAAGATTCATCTTTAAAAACGGAACCATGCATATCTGATAACATAATGTCATTAGGAATATCCCAAAATCCTCTTAAATCAACAAAGGTATTTCGAATACCGTCTGTAAAGCGTCCTTCGTATCCGAAGAAATCCTTATCTCTAATATCATCAATAAATATTCCTTCCAGGATTGGAATAAGTGTTCCAAAATTATTTAGTAAAAAAAAGTCTTCTTCTGTAAAGTCTTCTAAAATTGATTCAAAGTGTGGATCTAGAAATGTAGGTCCACATTCGAAATCATCTGGATTTATAGCCCGTTCCAATAGTTCTCTTTGCTCTCGTACTATGTCTATAAGAGACTGAGGAACTTTTACTTTATTAGCACTTCTACTAGAGGCAACTTGTCTTGGTAGTTTACTTAAATTAAATTTAGGTTCTGGTAGATCTATCACAGATATCATCTTGCCTTGCTGCATTAAATCCACGACCGTTTTCGGAGACTGTTGTACTCGTAATTCTGACGAACTAAGTTGTTCCTTTTGGCAACTATTAAGTACAAAAACAGCTAGGATTGAGAGAAAGACAGGTTTCCAGAATAGGCATACCTTTTCATTCATGTAATTCATTTTTTTTTGGTTTAAGTATTATAAAATAGATTGAATAAAACGACAAGTTTATCTAACTAGTTGACACTTTCAGCCCTGAAAGGGCGACATATCCTAGCATAGGGCGAAAGCCCTATGAGAAATTAAGAGGACTAGTATT
>JALZWC010000261.1 GCA_023300255.1 Saprospiraceae bacterium
TTAGAGTCAAAGAGAAGACGCTTTCCTATTGTACAAGACGGAAAATTAATTGGTCAAATTAGTCAGAAAGATATTTTAAAAGCTGCTATGCAACTGAAGGGACAGAATTGGAAATAGGTTATTAAAACCTAAATGTTGCGCTAAGTAATATATAACGTTCTTGTAAGTTATAGTTAAATGAATTTTGAGAGAAATCTGTTACATTTAAATTTTTAAACTCATTATTATTAAGTAAGTTTTGTAAGATTAATTTATACTCTATTTTTTTACTTTTATAAGATAATTTACTATCAAGAAAAAACTCATTGTTTTTTGTGTTTTCAGACAATTGATTAAAAAATTGACTATTTACTTCCATCTGAAAATTATTCTTAATGTACTTAATTGTAAAATCATTTTGAAAAGTTTTTAAATTAAATAGAATATCATTATTTATAAATTTATTATTGTTTAGTTTAAGATTGTTTTCAAAATTTATGCGTTTTTTAAATCCTGTTCTAAAACCAAAATTTAGAGTATGATTTTTATTGGTGTTATTTCTTATTTCACTATTGTTTACAATGTTTTGATAATCATTTATTGTATATGAAGTTTTGATATTAAATGTTGTCCTTAAAAAATGCAAATACTTTTCAGTATCTAAATTAAAATTTATGTTCTTATTATTAGTTGTTGTTAAAATTTGAGTATATATGTCTTGATTTTGATCAATATTTAATTGATTAATAAAACCTTGTTTGTTGTAGTTATATCTTGCATTGAGGTTAAATTGAAATAGATTATAAAAATCATTAATGCGATACCCTAAGTTTAAACTATGATTGTCTAGTAAATTATATTTAAAATTGTTATTAATTAATGATCTATTTCCTGTTAGAATTAATCCTTCAAAAATATTTGATATTTTAGGAAGTTGATTTGATAAATTATACTTTAAGTAAAGATTAGTGTTTTTAGAAGTTTTAAATGAAGTAGAAAAATAAGTGTTTAAAACTAACAAGTCTTTGCTAAGTAAATTTTGGTTTAATCTAGCGATATTCGTGTGTAATAGTTCTGTTTTAAGTTTAGTATCAAATTCCCATTTTTTTAAAATAAATAATTGGTTAAGATTTATGTAAGGTTTTACATTTTTTAAAGTGATGTTGTTTTGTGTTTGCAAGGTTAAATTTAAACCACTTAAAGAGGAATTGAACTCGTCATCTTCTTGCTTATATCCTAAATATATGGAAGTTTCATTTTGTTTTAATGACTTATATAAAAATTTAGATTTTAAGTCTAAAACAGCTCTTTTTGAGTTTACTATCTGTGAGTTATTCTGTGCTTGTGATATAATAAATAGGCTTTGAGGGATTTTATTTAACGATAAATCACCTTCTAATTGAATTACCTTTTTTTTACCTAATTTATAGGTGTACTCTATTTTATTATCAAAAAAATAGTCTTTTGTTTTAGTAATATTTGTTAAAAAAGTATCATTATTAAAACCGTTTGAGCTATTTCTTACAAAGATAGAATTGTATTTGCTTTTAAATATTAGTAATGATTTTTTTGATGGTTGATTAGTAAATTCTATGTCAATAGCATTAATTATTGGCTTTGTTATTAATTGTTCTGAAGTATTTATATTTAAAGTGCTTGTATCAAAATTGAAAACTGTATTTGTACTCTCATTTCTTGATAGATGATCATTAAAAAAACCGTAATTTAATTTTAATTTACTATTTGTGCTTAGTTTATACAAAGCATTTAAACTGCCATAATAATTATTATTAATCTGTACTCTGTTATCTGACAATACCGAGTTAAATCTATTATTATTTAATAAGTTTGAAGCTTTTTTATCTAACAGGTTTAAGGATGCTAAATCTATTGTATTTGATAAAAAATTGTATGGACTATTGTTTTGTCCAATGTTATTATGATTTGCTAACACAAATCCCTTTGTTTTTTTTGAAACAGCAATTAAATTTGTGTTTAGTAATCTTCGGTTCTTAATACCATAGCCTATTTCTCCGCTTCCAGAAATATCAGTTTTACCTTTTTTTAAACTTAAATTTATTGCTATATCTTGAGATGTTTTAATGTTTTTAAGTAAAGGGTTCTTATTATAGTCCTCAATAGCTTCTACTTTTTCAATAATATCAGAACTAATATTTTTTGAGCCTATTGTATAATTTTCATTAAAAATATCATCTCCATCTAATAATAAATTAGTTACTGCTTTCCCTTTAAATAATATTTGACCATTTGGCTTAATACTAATACCTGGTAGTTTTTTCAGTAAATCTTCTACAACACGTTCAGTTCCATCTTTAAAATTGTTAATATCATAACTAGTCGTATCTTTTTTTACTGTTATAGGTTGTTTTTTGCCTTCAATTAAAACTTCATCAAGATTGGTTATCCTTTCTGATAATAAAAAGTCTAGCTTAAAATTGTTTTTTTGTAGGTAAGCTGTTGTAGTTTTTTTGGTAAGTGTATTATGGCTAATAATAATAATTTCAATATAAAATGTGTTAAGATCTAACTCAACCTCAATTGAATATTTACCTTCTCTATCTGTAGAAGTATAATTTAAAATGGTATTATCAATATCTTTAATTAAAACACTAGCATCAGCTATAGGTTTTAACGTCACAATGTCATAAACAAACCCGTTAATTTGGTTTTGAGCATTAGCAGAGGTTAAGCTGCAAAAAATAAAAACCATAAAGCTAATTATGGTTTTTAAAAATTTAATATGGTTTACCATTTAATATTGTTATTCTATAAAAACTTCAATCTTTTTCTTAGGGATAGACATTGTTACATTATTTTCATCTTTATAAGATAATAATTCATTATATTTTTTTTATATTTTAAAAAAAATCATCCCAAGTAATAGCATTGTTCATTTTTTTATAAGGACTAACGATGCTAGCTTTCTTATTTAAAACCTGTATTTTATTTGCATTTATTTCAAAAACTTTATCATCTGATTTAATTTCAAGGATAGTTCCTGGTAATCCAGAAAATTTCCAAGGTCCAGTTTTAAAATTAATTTCAGTAGTAAAATAAGCAGTATAATTTCTGCCTCTGTAAAATACTTTTGCCTCTTGACAGTTATAGGCTAAAATTGTTTTTTAACTTTTGTTAACTCCCATTTGAATACTGTTGTAGAGTCTTTTACTAAAAAGGGTTTGAGACCAATTCTTTCAGTACTATACATTGTCTTTTTTGTATAATCTTTAAATATATATGGGTTAGATGAAGTTTTTACTGATAAAAAAACTTGACCTTCATCATTATCCTCTTCATCTATTAAATTTTGATTGTTTAGGTAATCTATTTCATATATTTTGTTAAACAGTTTTAACTATTACAGCTCGGTTATTGATAATTCTATTCTTCAATATAAACTTCTATGCCTTTATTTGGTATACTTCTAGTGCCTCCAGTAGGACTTCTGTAATGTTTTAATTCTTTTTTTTTATCTTTATAAGCATTAATAAATTGACTCCAGTTAATAGCTTCTTTTAAAGATTTTGAAAAAGGGTTTGAGATTTCTGATTTCACATTTTTTATTTGCAATTTATTTGCTGTAATATTAAAAACATTATCATCTGATTTTATTTCTAAAATCAGTCCTGGTAAACCGTTAAATTTCCATGGGCCATTATTAAAAGGGATTTCTGTTGTAAAATAGGCTGTGTAATTTCTACCTCTATAATGCATGGTTGCTTTCTGGCAAACGTATCCTATTATATTTTTAGTTTTTTTTTCAAGTGTCCACTCATATAAATTAGTTGTGTCTTTGACTAAAAAAAAATTATAACTTATACGTTCTAAGCTATAAATTTCTTTTTCTTTTAAGTTTTTATATATTACTGGGTTACTTGAAGATTTTAATGATAAAATTGTGCCTCTCTCATCAGACTTTTCTTCTATTAGGTTTCCATTTCCTGCAAAATCCATTTCGTAAATCGAGCTTTCTTGATTAGCAAAAAGAGTAGAATTAATTGTTGTCGCAGTTGGAAAACCTTCCATTTTTAAAGAATAAGTATAGTTAACAACTAATGAATTATTATTTGTGTTAAGAAATAAAAAAGGAATAATAAAGGCTAGAAAGTTTATTTTAAACATTTAGAATTATTTTAAGATTAAAAACCAAATATGGCTGCCACATCGTTTATTGCTTGTTGTGCTCCTCGAATAAAGCTTTGAGCTTCACTATTAGCAGCACTACAAGCAAGATTATTCGCGATTGGACCAGATCCGCTTGAACACTCTGTAAACGCCTCAACAGTTTGACCTTGGTATTGAACATACGCAGTACAACATTCTATAAGGGTTTCAGTTTTTTCTTTACTAACTAGTTTTTCATTACCACCAAACGACATTAGACCTAATGCCATAACAAATAAAAAGATTAATTTTTTCATAATTTTAAAATTTAAGTTAAAAAATTAATTTATATAACTCAAAGTTGAACAATATTAAATAAGCTAGCAATTAAAAATTTAATAATAAGTATAGGTAGTAATATAAAAAATAAACGCCAAGAGTTAGGGCTTTCTCAGGAAGCTTTAGCAGATGTTTTACATATTTCCCAAGCCACACTAAGCAATATTGAAGCTAATAAATCTATTCCAGATGTAATATTATTAAAACAAATAGCCGATGCTTTAGACACTGATATTAACACATTAATAGATTCTAAAACTGTTTTTGTTAACAACCATAATCAAAATGGTGGAGTAGGTTATGCAGAAGTAGTCAATCAATTATCCGAAAAACTTATTTTGCTTTATGAGGACCAAATCAAAGAAAAGAATAAAATTATTGATAACTTAAGAAAGAAATTATCAAAGTATGAGAGTTAATACTTATATCCTTCCATGCTTTACCTTCAAAGCATCAGGACTATCTGTAATTAAAATCTTGTCTTTATCTTTTGCTGTAATTGATGCTATGCTAGAATAGTTATAACC
>JALZWC010000262.1 GCA_023300255.1 Saprospiraceae bacterium
ATCATTAGAAGACAAGATTGGTGTGAATTTTTCATCCCACTCATTAGGAAAGTACAAACCTCTTTCTTGTACCCAACCGTCAAAATCTTTTTGCGTAATTTTATTAGGTGTATTTAATACTGGATGATCTGGTGCTAAGAAACGAACTTCTGCTTCTTCAATGGCTACCCGATCCCTAGATATTTTTAATGGATAAGGCGCTATGTCTTCCATCTTTACTTTTAGATTTCTATGCGTATTGTACTGATTGATTAACGTACCTCCGTTCTTGACATAGCTCAGTAATTTAGGTTGGTAGAATTTCATTCTTTCTACCGTATTGTATGCTCTTACACCCAATATAATGGCATCGTATTGAGATAAATCACCAGAAATAATTTCGCTATCTTCTAGCTCTGTAACCTCGTAACCTACTTGTGCGAGTGATGCAGGTATCGCATCTCCAGCGCCCATTATATAACCAATTTTGTCGCCTTTCTTTTTCAAATCTACTCGTACTACCTTTGACTCAGAAGGTTGGATAATCGTTTGAGTTGGAATGTGATCATATTCTATAAAAGTACCTTTCTTCGTATAGCTTTTTCCATTTGTTAAAGTAACAATTGGAGAGATTGCTTGCTCTTCTTGTAAATTTGTTGGAAATAATTTGAAACTAACCAATTGTTCTTCTCCTTTTAATTTCAACTCTATATCCACTTTAGTTGGCTCTATTTTCCAACCCTTTGGATATGCTAAGGTTACTGTTCCTGTTACATCGGCTTCTCCTGATTTTACCAAAACATTAACCGTCTTAGGTTCGTTATTCGCAAATACATATACTTCTTCTTGGATGTTTGCAAAAACAGGCGTTACCACTTCTACTGGTCGATAGACTTCTCCTGCGACAGGGTCTCTTTTTTTATACACCGCATCTGTAGAAAAATCAATAGAGGTTCCTTCTATCACAAAAGAGAAATGTACTTTCAAGTCTCTGGGTGTCTCTGGTGTCCCTCGTTGTAATTGGTCTTTAACCGTATACATTCCCAACTCCGATTTTTCATTTAACCAATACGGATTTGTATAAGACATATCCTCTGGTAAAGTGATTGTTTTCGTAATTAAATTCACTTCATTATTAGCCAATGTTAGAGACAAAGTAGAATCTTTGTCTACTGGAAGGATACTAAAGTATTCTAACACTACTGGAACTTCAGAACGATTTGTCAATTCAATATCTATATCTACTGATTGGCCTGGCGTATAAGAATAATCATCCGTAACTGCCTCCACATATAAACCTAATGCTGCCTTAATTACAGATTTCACTTCTGCTATTTTCACTCGTTTCCAATGGCCATCAGGTAGCGCTTTAATTAATTTATAAGCCTCCATTAAACCCGGTACACTCTTAGAAGGATTGCTATAGTCGTAATCCGCTTCGACCTTTTTCAAAATCATCCCTATTGCTTTGCCGCCTTCTATTCTAGTCCAGTTCGTATTAATTCCTTTGAATACCTCCGACTTACTATCTGGCATATCTCCTTTTAATAACTCTAAATATTCCTGCATACCTCCTCTAGAACCAATCGACCCAAAGCCTTGACACTTATGCATACTACGAGCCTCTGCTGCAATTTCTGTATTAGATTTTCCTTTGGTTGGATAGTATACGCCTACATCCACACTCATCATGTTCGTTTTGTCTGCTTTAGCAAATTTTTCCCGACTTCCATAAAACCACCAAGAGGTGTTCATGAATAATCGCTTTGGTTGCCAAACTGAAACATGCTTCAGTTGCTCTGGATAAACAGTAGGGTCTCCCGCCATTTCAAAAGCTTGGTGCGATAAAATAGCAGAAGAGGTATGATGTCCATGCGTTTTACCTGGCGAACGATGATCGAAACGGTTGATAATCACATCTGGTTGCCATTTTCGAATGGCCCAAATCACATCAGCCATCACCTCTTTTTCATTCCAAATTTTAAGCGTCTCATCTGGGTGTTTAGAATAACCAAAATCATTCGCTCTACTAAATAATTGATGCCCACCATCCGTTCGTCTCGCACCTAATAATTCTTGGGTACGAATCACCCCTAACATTTCTCTAATTTCTGGCCCGATTAAGTTTTGTCCACCATCTCCTCTGGTAAGAGACAAATAAGCGGTATTCATTTTTAAATGATTCGCCATGTAAGAGATGAGTCGTTGATTTTCATCATCTGGATGTGCTGCCACATATAGGACAGAACCTAAAACGTTCAACTTTTGAATGGATTCGTGAATATCACCAGAAGTCATTCGTTTTGGCGCTTGTGCTACTAACTGAAAGGAGGACAAGCAAATTAATACTACTAGAAATCTATACATTGTATTTTATGCTAAGTAAGGGGCTAGTGATTTCCTAGCCCCTAATGATTGATTTTTTTTTAAAAAAAGAGTTTTCTCCTAAAAACAAAAGTGAAGTAATTCATTTTTTTGCAAAAGGTAGCTTAGACCTCTGGTCTGAGTAGCCTTAACGTATTCTACTCAGACCAGAGGTCTAAGCTACCTTGAAATTGCTCCTAAATTATTTCACTCATTATAAATACGGATTTCGGCAAATAAGATGCGTA
The DNA here is from genome assembly GCA_023300255.1 of Saprospiraceae bacterium. Lineage (GTDB taxonomy): Bacteria > Bacteroidota > Bacteroidia > Chitinophagales > Saprospiraceae > JAFMDF01. The sequence continues at coordinate 2,592 of JALZWC010000262.1, forward strand.
AAGATATATAGGATAAGCCGATTATTATAAAATTTAAACTACTTGAATAAGACCTATCATCCTGTAATTAATTTGAAAACAGGTTCATTGATGCCTAATATTTTCCAAAAACTCTAAAATATCGACTAAATTGTCGTACAAGGAGTAATTATTAAAGTAATTTATTAAGATTACTTCTATATATTATGGCTATTTTTGATTGTAGCTAATAAATCGTTTATAAGAAATATAATTAGCAACAATTCCTTTTGGCATTATGTTTTAGCGTATAAACATAATAAGCTTAGTAACGACGAAACCAGCCATTGTCTATTTACCTAAATATTAAATAAAAGTATGAAGTCAAGACTTTACTTTCTATCCCTACTTTTCCTGCTGATAAGCGTTTCTCTTTTTGCCCAAGAAAGAGCAAAACAGCAACAACAAATTGATCTATCCAAAAGCTATATTAAAACGCATATAGCAGACTGGAAACTATCCGCAACAGATATTGAAGATATTATTGTTGATAATACCTATCAGACTAAGCACAATGGGGTTACTCACGTGTATTACCAACAACGATATAAAGGTATTCCCATTTACAATGCTATTTTAAATGTTAATTTACTACCCAATGGGAAGGTATTTCATGTAGGAAACCGATTCCACACGAATATCGAGAAAGCAATTAATAGTACGCAGGCGACTATCTCTCCAGAAGATGCCATCCTTGCTGCTGCTAAACATTTAAAAATTCAAGCGGCACCAACACTTTCTAATAAAATCAAAGAAAAGAAAGTAGTTGTTTTCGACAATACCAAAATTTCTAGTGCGCCTATAAAGGTAGAGCTATTATACCAACCGATGAAAGATGGCCAGCTAGTATTAGCTTGGCAATTGGCCATAAAGATGACGACTGGTGTAGATTATTGGAATGTAAGAATCGATGCTCAATCAGGAGAAGTATTAGAAAAAAATAACTGGACTAGACATTGTGCCTTTCCAAATCACCAGCATGGAAGTGGCTGTGGTTATTTAGGAAAACAAGAAAGCACTCCAGTAGCGCCAACAAATAATCAAGCGCCAGCTATTATGGAAGGGGAAAGCTATAATGTATTTGCTATCCCTTTAGAAAGTCCCGCAGAAGGAAATAGAACGCTTGTAGAAAATCCAGCTGACTTAACAGCCTCTCCTTTTGGATGGCATGACGTGGATGGTATTGAAGGTGCAGACTTCACTATCACGAGAGGTAATAATGTACATGCTTATGCTGATCCAGACAATATCAATTCTTCTGATGACACCGAACCAGATGGTGGAGATATATTACAGTTCGATTCTCCTTTTGATGCAGAACTAGAACCATTAGGCAATAAAGATGCCGCAGTAACACAGTTATTCTACATGAATAATGTGATGCATGATTTTACTTATCGCTATGGTTTTGATGAAGCGGCAGGTAATTTTCAACAAAACAATTATAATAATCAAGGTAGAGATCGAGATTATGTACAAGCAGAAGCGCTAGATAATTTAAACGGTGGCGATGCAGACAATGCTACTTTTTCCGCCCCATCAGATGGAAGTAATGGTTCTATGAGCATGTTTGTTTGGAATCGTGGAGGTAGCCGGGTTTTAAATATTGATTTACCAGAAGGTATCGCCGGAGGATTAGAAGTTTCTAGGGCTAGTTTTGGTGGGGAAATTGATTCTATTCCTATTACAGGTAAAGTAGCCAATGTGGATGATGGTAGTTTCACGCCATTGTTAGGTTGTAGCGAATACGAGAATCCAGAAGAAATTGCAGGAAAAATTGCTTTAATTGATAGAGGAAGTTGCTTTTTTGTCGAAAAAGCCAGATTTGCACAGCAAGCTGGAGCAATTGCAGCGATTGTTTGTAATTTCCAAAACACAAGAGTCGGAATGGGCACACCAGCTAACGATAACGGGTCTGACATTACGATTCCAATTGTGATGCTTGCTTCTGGAGATTGCCAAAGAATTAGACAAAATCTAGAAGATATTCAGCTTACTCTACAAACACCTGCTGATAATAATGTAGGGCCAGATCAATTAGATGGAGACTTTGATAATGGTATTATTGCTCATGAATATGGACATGGTATATCTATCCGATTGACAGGTGGTGGTGGTAATGCTAATTGCCTTGTCAATGATGAGGAAATGGGAGAAGGGTGGAGTGATTTTTTCACTTTAATTACCTCTGCTAAGCCAAGCGATCAAGGAACAGACAGTAGAGGTATCGCAACTTATGTTTTAAGAGAAGATGAGGACGGTACAGGGATCAGAAATTTTCCATATTCTACAGACATGACTATTAATCCAGAGACTTATAGAGATATACTAGCTACTACTGCTCCTCATCCACTAGGAGCAGTTTGGGCAAGTATGTTATGGGATTTATACTGGACAATGTCAGATAAACATGGTTGGGATGCAGATTTATACAATGGCACAGGTGGCAATAACATGGCGATCCAGTTGGTCATGGATGGTATGAAATTACAAGCTTGTAATCCTGGATTTGTGGATGGTCGAGATGCGATATTAGCAGCGGATCTAGCCAATAATGGTGGTGCTAACCAATGTTTAATTTGGGAAGTATTCGCCAGAAGAGGTTTAGGATTTAGTGCGGACCAAGGAACGGCAAGAACCAGAAATGATATTGTAGAAGGTTTTGATGTAGCCCCGTCCTGTATTCAAACAGTGAAAATTCAAAAGACAAGTACCCCTGTTATCAATGCGGGAGAAGAATATACCGTTACCTTAACTGTAAGAAATGACAAAGAAGAGGCTGTTACCAATTTGGCGATTTCAGATATGCTACCTGAAGGAGCTAACTTAGTTAGTAGTTCTGCTTCGCCTCCTCCGATCATGCAAGGAAACGTAATAGGATTTGATGTAGCTACCTTAGCGAGTGGTGCTTCTCATACGCTCACCTATACCATTGCTTCAGATCCAACTCAAAACTCTATCAGCCAATTCAAAGATGGCGGAGAAAATGGCGATGATGTATGGCTAGCTATTGATCTAGAAGGCACAGATATTTGGGAGTTACAAGATGCGACTTCCAATTCTGGTGATTTTGCTTGGAATGTGCCAGACGATGATGATGATAGTGACCATATATTATTGTTAGATGAAGAGGTTACAGTTAGCGGCAGCTCGCCTGCACTACGATTTTTTCATCAGTATGATATGGAACCAGGATTGGATGCTGGTATCGTTGAATTATCTACAGATGGTGGGGATCAATGGATTAATCTAGCACCTCATTTCATCCGAAATGGTTACAGTGGTCCAATTGCTTACACTACTTTTGCAACGCCTGACCTAGAAGGATTTTGGGGTAATAATGATCGCTTTGAAGCGTCTTATATTGATTTGACTCCTTTCCAAGGAGAGACCGTTTTAGCGCGTTTTAGGTATGGTTCTCCAGATTCTACAACTACTGTTTTGCCTGGCAGTTATCAAGGTTGGTTTATTGATGATGTAGAATATATGGACTTATTAGCCTATCAATCAGAAGCTTGTGTGATGACAGCCCAAGGCGATGAAGCTTGTGCATTTGCAATAGATGGCGGTACTGTAGTAGAAACTGGGCAGCTTAATACAGCTGTTGATAATTTAGAAGACAAAGGTTTAGTATTTAAAATATTTCCTAATCCAGCAGGCAATTATTTAAATATTAGTTTGGTGAGTGAAAAATCAGAAGCTAGTACTATTAGCTTATTCAATATGAATGGCCAACAGGTATTACAAAAGGCTATTCAATTAGGTAATACGCCTCAAACGATTCCTTTTAATGTGACGGACTTAGCAGGTGGCTTTTATTTTGTGGAAGTTCGAACGGCTAGTGGGGTGGCTATGAAGAAGGTGATATTAGATTAATTGAGAATTGAGAAATTAATCTTCAGCATCCATAGGGAACTCCCCCCGACTCCCCAAGGCTGTACAGTTCTTTATTTTGTATATTTATAAATTAGCGATTCTGTTTTTGGTATGAAAAATCATACATCATACCTCATATATTCACCACGCTATAAAAACCTAGTTGGATATATGATTTATGATGTATGATTTAAAATTTATGATTTATCCAAATCAATAATTTTAGTTTTCAGCTAAAAAA
>JALZWC010000263.1 GCA_023300255.1 Saprospiraceae bacterium
TCAGTCAAAGTATCAACAATTATCCTTCATTAAAGCAAAAACTAAGAACAAAATAAGCTACCCTAAATTACGAACTTATTCCATACACATTCCTTAGGTTATTTTTGGCCGACTACTTAAAAGTAAGAAAATTGTAACTATTCAGCACACAAACGTTGGAACTCCCCTAGAGGCAAAAAGAGCGCAGACAGGGTCGGGGTGGGTTCTTGCGAATGCTGAATAGTTAAGAAAAATTTATATTTAAACAACTTCAAATTATGATTATATCCTTCAAGGTAATTATCTAACTAAACTTCCTTTTCAGTAGGTTCCTCTAATATAAATGCAGGCTGTACCTCTTCCTCATTTTCAACAACGACATCTTCTTGAATCCGCTTTTTTAAATCTCTATTCACGGCGATACTTGCATTCAACTCGAAGCCTATCAGGAGAATAAATGCATTTAATTGTATCCATATCATTATTACTATTACTGTACCAATTGATCCATAGAATTTATTATAGGCGCCAAAATTATCTACATAGAAAGAAAAGGCGAGGGAGGAAAGGATAGATAAAATGCAGGATAGGGTAGTGCCAGTTGTAAAATAAGGCAACCTTCTATACATAGAACTTCCATACCTATAGATGATGGAAATACTAGAATAAAAAAGACCAATAATAACGAGCCATTTCACAGCGTACAAACTGTATATAGTAAAATTATCCAAATTGATATAAGTGGCGAAATACTCAATTATATTCGTCCCTAGGATAATCAATACAACAGAAACGATTAGCAAAAGTCCGAGAAGAAAAGTAAGGTTTATAGAAACTAGTCTACTCTTAAGGGCACCTCTTTCTTTAAATGTTTTTACTTGATCGATTTTTTCAAAACTTTTCATTAGTTGAAGCATCCCATTAGAAGAAAAGTAGATGGCCAATATAAAACCAAAAGATAATAATCCAAATCTAGGATTAGAGGTAATATCTTGTATGAATTCAAATAAACTTAAACCTGCATCACCGGGCATTAGTTCCTGAATTTGCTCCCGTACTATTTGGTCGAAAGAATCTCCGGCTGGTAAATAGGTTAAAATATGAGTTTGAAAATAGGGAAGTAAGGTAAATAACAGAATTAAGGTTGGAAATAAGGATAAAAAGAAACTATAGGCCATGGAATTGGCTCTAGTAATTAGATCACTTCTTCTACTTTCATGATAAATAAAAATAACTACATCATAAACAGGTACTTTAAAGAATCCAGGAAGAGAATGGGTCTTTGCCCAATGCAAAGTAGCTTCCACTGCTGGGTGGTAGGTTACGTAGTTTTCTATATCTGCTAGCGTTGGCAATTTCATTATTCACTTATTCTGATTCACATATTTCATTTGTAGTGCAGCAGAGATAGATTTCTTTGAAGATGTGGGCAAGCTTATCCAAACCATAAAAGTAGTTGACACTTCTTACCTCTAAGATACGCAGAACATCAAGTATAACTCGCTTTGTGTCTTCGTGTCTTTGTGGCAATGTCAACCAACTAGATAAACTTGTCAAGATTTGTCTCTATTTTCTGCGCTCGTCTCTCTGCTCTGTACTTCTGTTTTCCTCTTGAGTAATGGTCTTAATATAATTAAAAAAGTCCTTTTTACGCCTAGAACCTATTTTCCAATCGACAGGTACAGATTGAAAACCATTCGCAAAAGTTTCCCCTTTTCTCCTATAATCAAAGTATCCCCAAGATGCATAAGCCTCAGTGGCTGCTCTACAATTATTCTTTGGACGATCAAAAGCATAATGGTCATCTTTGTTAAAAAGAATAGGCATAGATTTATAGGCCTCTAGTTTTTTTACCGCATCTACCATATCTTTTATTTTGTGCGGTTCATTGACTCCATTTCCGTGCAATAATACGAAATCTGCACGTTTAACGATTTCATTAGTTGGGACGACATATCCTTCAAAACTGGTACTTACTAAATAGCGATAATCATTCTGCATATTGAATTTAATATTATCCATTAGCTCATAAACCCTGTCCTCTTTAAGTATATCGTGGTCATAATCGCGAGAGTCACATTCATTATTCACTTCTATTATAACGTTTCTATATCTTTTTTGGTGTAACCAATTGATGGTATTGTCCACTGCGGCTATCACAGCTGCTTCATCTTTTAAATGTTGATCTTGTCCAAAATAAAACAAACCTAATATAACGACCATCTCTAATTCATCTGCTTTTTGCAAAATCATATCTAATCTTAGTAAATAATCTTCCTTTAAATTTCCTAAACTATCATATGCCGTATTAATCCAGTCTTTATTGCCATAGCCCATAGGACTGCCTCCTTGCATATTCAAGGAAAAAGCTAATAAGCCATGCTCTTTCCAAGAAGGCATCGCCGCTAGGAATTCCTTAGTATTCCTATAAGGACTAAAATCGCTATTATTAGGATATTTCCATCTATAGCTGGTTTTTTGATTGCTATCATTAAAAATACCTTGTACTAAACGAGCATTGAATAGTAAGCCTTCAATTTTATACCCCTCCCAATACCGATCTTTATAAGTGAGGGTTCCATTTATTCTGAATTGATTACTGTCAATACTTACGTGAGTTTGAGGGATATATGGAAGTAATGAGCCTAAGGAATCTCCTTTTGGGTGATATACTTCTACGCTTGATAATTCTGGTTCCCCACCTCGATTGCCGCAACCAGAGGCTATTACCATGTTTTTTCCAATGTGAACGATCCCTGTACCATGTCTGCCATGCACTAACTTAGGATAACTTCGCCATTCATGATCTTGCGTGTGGAAACCTTCGACTTCAGAATGGGCCATTAGCTGGCTAGCGGATTCCCCACCTAGAATCAATACTTCTTCCTCATATAGGGTAGCCATATTTCCAGCTCTCAATGTTGGCAAATCGTTTTTGGAAGTAGACCACTTGTTTTGTTCCATATCATAGATATCTACTTCTTTTACTGGATGGTCAAAAACTTCTGCGGGTGCTTTTGATAATCTACCTGCAATAAGATATAGCTTACCATTTTTTGCTACTGCTTGAAAGTGATCTCTCGCTCTTGGTGCATCCGCTAGGATATTCCAAGTGTCTGTAGTAGGGTCATAAACATCTAACCATTTTTTATGATCACCTATATGTCCATTTTTTATACCACACACTATATATATAGTGTCTTTATATAATACTACACCAGTGGAACCCCGAAGCCTCTCTTTAGGAATGGCAGTTCCTTTGGTCCAGTGATCCAAATTAGGATCATATATATATACGTGTTCAACAGGGGTCTCATTTGGGTAGAGGCCAGTAAGTGCTCCTATAATATAAATCTTGTCTTTAAATACAACTGGCTGAAAGTGGTGTAGTTCTATGGGAGATTTAGCTCCTTCTGTCCACTTCTGTTCTGTAAGGTTATAAATACTAACTGGTTTTATTCCTCTACCACCTAATAGGAGTAATTGATCTTTTACTTTTATAAAAGCTGCTTCATGTCTTTCTAAAGGTTTAGACCGATCTTTTGATGTTAAGACCTTCCAGTGACCATCTATTTCTTGTTTTTCTACAATAGGTGAGGGCTTCTTTGGTTCACAACTATAAAGAAAGAGAAAAAGAGAAATAATTAATAAGAAATGATGATTCATATATAATTGGTGGATGGTGTTTGTTATTAACCAAAAGTAGGAAAAAAATCTATTAATAGAATATTTAATATGGTAGATTCAACCTAGCTCCTTTTTTCCTTTTAAAGACTAATTGACGGTAGTGGATTTTTTTCAATTTTTCTCGATTTTTTTTCGATTTGCTATTGACGAAAATGATAGAACCTTATATCTTTGCGCTCGATTGGAAAGTGCTTATAATTTTAAGCAAAAAAGTTAAACGAAACTTTTTTAAATTATTTTAAAACAAGCCTTGATTAATTAAATAAAGCTTGTATCTTTGCAATCCCAATTGAAAAATTGGTTTTTAAATCGAAACAATTAAGTGTTTCATACATACAATTTTTAAGTCCTTTTGAATAATGGAAACTGAAAATTTTATCTACTGAAATACTTTATTAAGATAAGCTACTTTCGAGTAGCTAACAAAAAGTTCCTTGACACGATTGGAAGAAAATTTTTTAGCATTTGAAAAATGTTTTTTAGCTAAG
>JALZWC010000264.1 GCA_023300255.1 Saprospiraceae bacterium
TCACAAACACTTCCTGTAAATTGTAGATTTGGTCTATTTGGATTACCTGTTACGTCTATTACTGTTTCTGCTATCGCCGTACATCCATTCCCATCTGTAATTTCAACAATGTAAGTACCCGTTAAAAAACCTTCCGCATTCGGAAGCGTCGGATTTTGGTCAATAGAACTAAATCCACTTGGCCCTGTCCAAGAATAACTATAGGGTGCAGCCCCTCCTGAAGGAATAGCTAACAAGCCTAAATCGGTCATAGGATCCACACATTCTGTTCCAGTATTACTAGCCGTTACAGTTGGCCCTTCATTAACAAAAATAGTTGTTTGACCTACTGGTGAAATACAGCCTTCTACATTAATAGTCAACCAATAAGTATACGTACCAGAGATCGTTATATTATTAATAATTGGATTTTCTTCATTAGAAAATACCGTTGATCCGATGGTCGAAGGATCAGACGCATACCAATCATAAATGGTTCCTGTCGGATAATTCGCACCTGCGGATAACTGTACTTCGCTTCCTATACATACGGGTCCATCATTCGTAGGTAATGGCATCGCTGGGATCGCATTAATACTAATTTCTATTTCTTCTGAAATAGAAGTACATCCATTTGCATCCGTCACTCTTACGCTATATACCCCTTCTTTATAAGCCATACTTCCTGGGCTCAAAGTCGTCGTATTACTTGTTGTAGTCAAACCAGCTAGCGTGCTCAATGTCTGTTCGCTCGCCCCTAATGGACCGATCCACTCATATAAAACGCCTACTGTGCTAGAACTTAATACAATATCTTCTCCATCACAAATCGGACTATTTGATAGAATACTTGCTGTTGGATTACTTTCCAAAATTCCATTCACCAATACAATACCAACTGCTGAACAGCCACTAGGATTAGTGACTGTTACAGCATATTGGCCGTTATTTGCCACACTTACACTTGAAATGGTAGGATTAGGTAAACTAGAAACGAAACCAGCTGGACCTGCCCAATTATATTGACCAGCATCCGTGGCGTTAGCAAATAACTCTAAGACTTCACCCGTACACAACCCTCCTAATATAACTATAGGATTAGCTGTGGGCGCAGGCAATGTTTGCAAAAAGAAGGTATCCGATTGAATAATACAATCACCTACCTCCACTATAACCGAATAATTTCCTTGGTGGATCGTAGAATCCATCGGACTGACAATTATCTCATTCGTGTTTAATCCAGTTATATTAGTGTTTGTTGGCGTAGACCAAGTGTAAGTAATATTACTTCCACTATACGCAAGAATACTCAATTTGACTTCTCCTCCCTCACATGCTAAATCGCTGATATTAATATTAGGCTTAGTAGGACTGCCAGTTACATCAATCACTGTTTCCGCAGAAGCAGTACAACCATTCGCATCTGTAATCATTACAATGTAAGAGCCAGAAAGCTCCTCTCCTGCATTCGGCAAAATTGGATTTTGTTCAATAGACGCAAAATCATTTGGCCCTGTCCAAGAATAAGTATAGGGGGCTGCACCACCTGCTGGTATGGAGTTTATAATTAAATCTGTTGTCGGGTTAACGCATTCGGTACCATTATTCGATGCTGATACAGTCGGTAATTCTCGAATGACGGCTAATGTTATCCCAGCAGGTGAAATGCAGTTATCTTTAGTGACTGTCAACCAGTAGAAGAAATTTCCTGGTGCAGTAAAATTTGTAAATATTGGATTTTGTTCGTTGGATATAACGAGGCCTCCTGTAGCAGGATTACTGTTATACCATTGGAAAGTAGTGCCTTCTGGATAGTCGGCACCTGCTCTTAATATCATCTCTTCTCCTAAACAAATAGGGCCATTATTTTTAGGCAGTGGTGTGTCTGGTATCGTGTTAATCACTACTTCCATTGACTCGGAAGCAGCAGAATTACAGCCATCTCCATTTTGACAAATCAATGTCCAAATTCCTTCATCATAGGCTGTATCGCCAAAAGGAATGGTGGTCATACCTATATTCGTAACTAATAATGGATTTGATAAGGTAGTTGTGCTACTACCATCTGGACCAATCCAAATATACATATCGCAAGTCGCACTTGTTTGAAGAACTAAAGCATCTCCTTCACATATCGGTGTATTCGTTTGTAATGTCGGTGCTTCTTCTAAAGAATTAATAGTCACATTGACTATAGCCGCTTCAGAAGTACAATTCCCTTGCACTATTCTGACTTCATAAAGACCAATATCTGTAACACTAGCATTAGCCGAAACGAATGGATTTTGATCCGTAGAAGTAAACCCATTTGGTCCTGTCCAAACATAAGAACCTGCAGTTGTCTCTGTGGCAATTTGAAGCAAATCTCCGAGACAAATAGCTACATCTTCTACGATTGGTGCATTCGGTGGCGTAATTAAAATTAGTTCGTATGGCTGGGATATAACAGAAGAACAACCATCTATGGTTACCTGTAAATTATAGGTTCCAACATCTGCCATACTAGTGCTATCAATCATTAAACTGGGTGCATCTGGATATGCCCCGCCTGTTGTATTTCCTTTTGGTCCAAACCATTCATAATGAACATCTGATCCCGTATAAGCAGGCGTAGCAGAAAGGAAGAAAGATTCTCCAAAACATAATGGACCATTACCTGCTAAAAATGGCTCATCAGGACCAACTGTAACATCTATAGTAGTTATTGCTTCGGCAGTACATCCGTTTACATCTGTTAAGATCACTACATAATTCCCAGCGTGTTCATTCGTTGCATTTGGAAGAATGATTGTTTGATCTATAGCGTTAAAATTATTTGGCCCTGACCATTCATATTGATAAGGGGCTTCCCCGCCTGATGGAGTAGCTCGTAAATTTATATCTGTCATTGGAGTAACACACTCCGTTCCATCATTCTCCGCTACCACTGTAGGTAACTTATTAATGATAACCCTTACTGATGCGGATGGGGAAGCACAGTTGTTATTAGTTACTACTAACCAATAATCATAAATCCCTGCAGTTAGATCAGTGATAATTGGAGCAGCCGTTGTTGTAAATGGCGTAGCCGTTAGATCTATTTCAGGATCAACTGTATACCAAGCATAAGTAACGGTTTCTTCATAAGCGCCTCCTGGTAATAAAGTAATTGCATTACCTTCACATACTGCTCCACTATAATTTGGAGTCGGCGTATTTGGAACAACATTGATCACTTGATCAACTGCAGTAGATGGTGCAGAAGCACATCCATTTCCATTGATACAAATCACCGTCCATAAGCCTGCATCATAGGCACTATCAACTGGTGGAATACTAGTGGTATTAACTAAGGTAGTTAGTAAAGGATTTGACAAAGTATTAGTACTACTACCATCTGGACCTATCCATTGATAGCTATCACAAACAGCACTAGTAGATAGTACAATACTATCTCCTTCACATATTGCTCCACTTGTTTGTAGTGTTGGCGCGTCTGGAATTTCATCAATTATTACGGTAGCAAAAGCAGGCTCAGAAGGACAATCGGCTACCATTGTTATCAACTGATAAGTACCTGCATCAGTTACTGCTGCCGCATTCGTTACAAAAGGATTTTGATCCGTAGAACTAAACCCATTTGGTCCTGTCCAATTGTAAGTATCTACGCCTATTCTTGTAGTTGTTAATTGTATTAAATCTCCTTCGCATATTTCTATACTTGCTACAACAGGAGCTGTTGCCGTTGGGATTACGGTAATCGTAATCGTATCGATTAAACCTGTCCAACATTCGCCATCAGTTGGGCAAATAGATACGGCAAAATTGGTAGTAACAGGAATATCTGTGAAAGTAGGATTTTGTTCTGTGGAGGCTAATACACCAGATTGATTTAAATTCTCCCACTTATAAGTAGCCGATATAACATCACTGGTCACACTTAAAGACACATCCTCCCCTGCACAAATCGTTAAGGCATCTGGCGTGATTGCCATTCTTGCTGGTTGACAATCTAATGGCGTTGGATCATCTGGTCCACCTTCTCCATTCGTTCCATCTGGGTCTACGCCATTATCAGAATCATCTTCTGTTGTTGTATCATTCGGATCTTTTCCTGAGGCAGTTGCTTGATTCATTAAAGGACTATCGGCGCCTGCTGCACTTGGATCTAATTCTACGGTAACTTCTATGGCTAGTGTTTCGCCTGGCAAAAACATATCTGTAGGCATCCCTAAGAACATATCCAAAGCGGGTGTTGTACCCATGAACATTGGATTGATTGTAGGTGTAGTCGTGGCTGTCGTCAATGGTGTATAAACACTTGGTAGCGTAACTACCTCCACAAAGGCTACCCCTAAATCTGTCGCTAAATCATCTACTAAAGATAAACTATCCAATGGTACATTTCCTGTATTCTGAATAACAAAACGATAGCTCACATCAAAGTGATTCGCTATGCCACTTGTGGCTGGCACAACTTCTGTAATTATTTTTGCTAAACTAATTTGAGGTAAATACAATGGTGTAGGTTCATCTGTATCAGGATCATCTGGATCCGCACTATCATCTGATTCATCCATTACTTCTTCTCCTCCTGGCCCTGTACCTTTCGCTGTTGCCTGGTTCGTTAATGGCCTTGGCGCACCTCCTGCATCAGGGTTTACTTCTACTGTAAATTCTATCGTTAATTCATCTTGTGGTTTTAACAAACCAGAAGTGCCATCGAACACATTCATCGGAAATGTTCCTGTATTTGGTGTGTTAGGTGTACCATTACTAGTACTTACAATTGGGCCTGCTGTTAAGGCTATATATGCAGCACCAAATTCAGCAGTCAAATCATCGCTCACTTGGATACTATCTAAGTCTACATTACCTGTATTCTTCACTACTAATTCAAAAGTTACATAGTAGTTGCCTTCTGTTATTGCAGGTTGAATATCTACAATATCTTTAGTTATTTTGATTTGAGGTACTGGTATTAAGGTTGGATCATCTGGACCACCTGTATCATTCTCTACTTCAGATTTATCATCAGATTCGTCTTCTACTGTATTTCCATCTGGATCATCTCCTAAAGCTGTTGCTTGATTTTCAACAGGTTGCATCAATGCTGCGAAGGCCGCAAAATCTACTTCTGTAGTCAATAAAACTTTGAATTGCTGACCTGGCTCTAATAAATCAGTTGCCATTCCATCGAGTAAGTCTGTAGCTACCGTACCATCAAAAACTGTATTACTTACTGGTGGATTACTAGCAGAAATATTCACAACACTAGCTGTTGGCGTAGCAGTTAAAGTCGAACCAAAAATTAAAGAGTCAATTAAACTCAAATTATTTAAATCAACATTTCCTGTATTTTCTACTAAAAATTCAAAATTAATTTCATAATTACCATTCGGTAGTTCACTACCACCAGTTACTGCTTTAGTAATATTAATTTCTGGTATTGGTAATAAGGTTGGATCATCTGGTCCTCCCGTTTCATTATCAGGATCATCATCCCCATTTAAGTCGGTATCATCATCCGAGTCATCTTCTACTTCTTCTCCATTTGGTCCTTCACCCATTACGGTAGCTTGGTTCGCTAAAGGTTCTGGTCGAGTTGGACAAGAGATATCTACCTCTATCATCACAGACACACTAATGGAATCTCCAGGGAATAAACAACCATCCGTATTTAATAAATTCGTCTGAGTAGACCCATTGTATAAAGAATTCAAAGTTGGAATCGTGCTATTCGCAGAGGTGTTTACTACTATCGGAGGCGTCGTTCCAAGCAAGCCAACAAAAGCACAATCGTACTGCGATGCAAAGTCTTCTACTAAATCTATTTGACAAAATTCACTGCCACCTATATTTTCAATAATAAAGTCATAAGCCACTGCATAATTACCATTTGGCAAAGCCGTTGGCAAGCCACTGATTGCTTTTGTTAATTGTGGTACGGGCGGAATACTTACGGGTGTAGGATCATCATCTCCTGGTATATCTGAATCATCATCCGACTCATCCTCTACTGGCGGATAGCCTATAATAGGATCTCCATTCTCATCCACTGGGGTACCCATTGCTGTAGCTTGATTGACGACTGGTTGTGGCAAAGTACCAAAAATAGTTGGGTCCACTTCCACTTCCATGGTCATCATAAAAGACTCATTCGGTTGTAGTAAATCTGTGGCTGCACCAATGGTCATATTTATATCTCCGCTACCATCGAAATTCCCGTTATTATCTACTGGGGTCATCGTACTAGACACATTTGCTAAGGTCAATACAGGAGTTCCAATTACTGCACTTGCAAATGGTAAAGCATCTGTTACATTGATCGTTGATAAATTTGCATTTCCTGTATTTTCAATATTGAATGCAAACTCCATATTAAAATTACCATTTGGCAATTCTGTAACGGAAACTAAATCTTTAGTGATACTAATTTCAGGAAAATAAGTAAACGTTGGATCATCGTCATCTCCTGTTTCATTATCTGGATTATCATCATTGTCTAAATCAGTATCATCATCTGAGTCATCCGTTACTGGATTCCCTGTTGGATCTTCTGCATTCACCGTTGCTGTATTCGCTAGTGGTGAAGGTATTGGATCACAATCCATTGTTACCTCTACACTAATCGTCCACTCCAAGGAATCTCCTGGAAAAACACAGCCATTTCCAGTGAACATATTAAAATCTGAATTGCCATTATACCCTGAATTGATACTCGGCATAATACTATTGCCAGAGACATTTCCAAAGGATACTAATGCCGCTGGATCGGCATCTACGAAAGCACAACCATACTGCGTATCTAAATCTTCTAATACGTCAATTTGACACATTTCATTTGTTCCATTGTTTTTCAAAACAAAAGAAAAATCCATTGTGTAATTGCCATTCGCTAATTGTATTGGAGCAGCTACTAAAGTCTTTATTATTTCTGGAATAGGTCCTAAATCTAATGGTGTAGGCGTATCCGTATCATCTATTGGATCTACTCCATCATCAGAGGTATCATCCACTGGATTCCCTGTTGGGTCTGTACCTGTCGCAGTCGCTTGATTACTTAATCCAGCGGTTGGAACTAGTAGTGGATCTATTTCTACTTTGATGACTACTACTATATTTTCCCCAGGATTCATAATCCCTGTTCTGTCTAATATATCGTCACCATCTAATGCAGAAGAACCTGTTACCCCGCCTCCACTGAATACTGAATTCAAACCGCCTAATGTATTCGCTGTACCACTTATTGAAACGCCCATTGCACTAACAAAAGCTGGTGTAAATTGGGTCGCTATATTATCTTCTAAAGCAATATCCGTTAAGATCGTATTCCCTGTATTCTGTATTACTAATTGGTAGGCTACTTCAATATTACCATTTGGTAAATTCATAAGCCCCAATTGCTCTTTCGATACATCAATATCTGGAATACTCAATAAGGTTGGATCATCTGGTCCGCCTGTATCGTTGGGTATATCCGACTCATCATCTGAATCATCTGTTACCACACTACCATCTGGTGCTTCTCCATTCACTGTCGCCGTATTCATCAATGGCTCTTCCACTGGCATACAGGTAGGATCAATTTCTGCGGTCGCTGTCATCGTGATAGAATCACCAGGAAAAAGACAACCATCTGTATTTAATAAATTTGCTTGGTTTGATCCGTTATATAAAATATTTAAACTTGGGTTTGTACTGTTGCCTGTTAGGTTGTCTAATACAGGTGATGTCGTTGCCAATATATTTACAAAAGCACAACCATACTGCGTTGCAAAATCTTCTAATAAATCTATTTGACAAAACTCGCTCCCTCCTAAATTTTGAATTGTAAAATTGTAAACTACACTGTAATTGCCATTCGTTAATTCCGTAGGTACACCTACTATTGACTTCCGCAACTCAGGTACAGGTGGAATACTTACAGGTGTTGGATCATCATCCCCTGGCAAGCTTGAATCATCATCCGACTCATCGTCTACTGGTGGATAACCTGGAATTGGATCTCCATTCTCATCCACTGGTGTTCCCATTGCTGTAGCTTGATTCACTACTGGTTGTGGCAAAGCGCCAAATAGCGTTGGGTCCACTTCTACCTCCATTGTCATCATGAAGGACTCATTCGGTTGTAGTAAATCTGTGGCTGAACCGATCGTCATATTGATATCCCCACTACCATCAAAATTGCCATTATTATCTGCGGGAGTCATCGTACTAGACACATTCGTTAATGTCAGCACAGGAGTGCCGACTACTGCACTTGCAAATGGTAATGGGTCTGTTACATTAATTATTGAAAGGTTTGCATTTCCTGTGTTTTCAATATTAAATGCAAATTCCATATTAAAATTACCATTTGGCAATTCTGTAACGGAGACTAAATTTTTAGTAATACTGATTTCTGGAAAATAAGTAAACGTTGGATCATCGTCATCTCCCGTTTCATTATCTGGATCGCCATTCGTATCTAAATCGGTCTCATCATCCGAGTCATCCGTTACTGGATTACCCGTTGGATCTTCTGCATTCACTGTTGCTGTATTCGCTAGTGGCGAAGGTATTGGATCGCAATCCATAGTTACCTCTACACTAATCGTCCATTCCAAGGAATCTCCTGGAAAGATGCAGCCATTACCTGTGAACATATTAAAGTCTGAATTGCCATTATACCCTGAATTGATGCTAGGCATAATACTATTGCCAGATACATTTCCAAAGGATACTAATGCTGCTGGATCTGCATCCACAAAGGCACAACCATATTGTGTATCTAAATCTTCTAACACATCAATTTGACACATTTCATTTGTTCCATTATTTTTTAAAACAAAAGAAAAATCCATGGTGTAATTGCCATTCGCTAATTGTATTGGAGCAGCTACTAAAGTTTTTATTATTTCTGGAATAGGTCCTAAATCTAATGGTGTAGGTTCATCCGTATCATCCATTGGATCTACCCCATCATCAGAGGTATCGTCCACTGGATTACCTGTTGGATCTGTACCTGTCGCAGTCGCTTGGTTACTTAATCCAGCGGTTGGTACTAGTAATGGATCTACTTCAACTTTGATGATAACTACTATATTTTCTCCAGGATTCATAATCCCTGTTCTGTCTAATATATCATCACCATCTAGTGCTGGAGAACTGGTTGTACCGCCTCCATTGAAACTTGTGTTTAAACCGCCTATCGTATTGGCAGTACCGCTTACAGAAACACCCATTGCGCTAACAAATGCCGGCGTAAATTGAGTCGCTATATCATCTTCTAGAGCAATATCCGTTAAGATGGTATTCCCTGTATTCTGTATTACTAATTGGTAGGTTACTTCAATATTACCATTTGGTAAATTCGTATATCCTAATTGTTCTTTCGACACATCTATATCTGGAATACTCAATAAAGTTGGATCATCTGGTCCACCTGTATCGTTTGGTATATCTGACTCATCATCTGAATCATCTGTTACAGGGCTATCATCTGGTGCTACTCCATTCACTGTTGCTGTATTCATCAGCGGCTCTTCCACTGGCATGCAGATCGGATCAATTTCTGCGGTCGCTGTCATCGTGATAGAATCACCAGGGAAGAGACAACCATCTGTATTCAATAAATTTACTTGGCTTGATCCATTGTATAAAGTATTTAAACTGGGAATGGTACTGTTACCTGTTAGGTTATCTAAAACGGGTGGCGTCGTTGCAATTATATCTACAAAAGCACAACCATACTGTGTTGCAAAATCTTCTAATAAGTCTATTTGACAAAATTCGCTCCCACCTAAATTCTTAATCGTAAAATTATAAACTACACTGTAATTGCCATTTGCTAATTCCGTAGGGGCGCCTACAATTGACTTTTTTAATTCAGGAGTTGGTGGAATTGTTACAGGTGTAGGATCGTCATCTCCTGGTAAATCAGAAGCATCATCTGACACATCATCTACTGTTGGATAGCCTGGTATTGGATCGCCATTATTATCTACTGGATTACCTGTCACCATTGCTTGATTTAACAAAGGCATTGGTAATTGTCCAAAGACAACAGGGTTTACTTCTACTTCTAATAATAGCGTAAATGACTCGTTTGGTCGAAGCATATCTGTAGCTGCACCAATCGTCATATTAATATTAGAACCACCATTGTATGCGCCAGTATTATCTACTGGTGGCATTGTAGTGGAAGTATTCATTAAGCTAAGTGTAGGCGTTCCTACCACTGCTGTCGCAAATGGTAATGGATCTGTCACATTGATCGTAGACAGATTAGCATTACCCGTATTTTCCACATTAAATTCAAATGCTAAGACTACGTTTCCATTCGGCAAGGCCGTTGAACCTATTAATTCTTTCGTAATTTCGATCTCTGGTAAGTAGGCCAAAGTTGGATCATCTTCTCCACCTGTTTCATTATCAGGATCATCGTTTGCATCTAAATCTGTTTCATCATCTGAGTCATCTGTTACTGGATTGT
>JALZWC010000265.1 GCA_023300255.1 Saprospiraceae bacterium
TTTTGTCATTACGAACCATTATTATTTCTATCCCGAAGTAGCGTCGCTCCAACCCCCAGGATACCTAATAGTTCAATCAACGGGTAGCGAATAGCTGCAGTGTTTAGTTCCTCTATCCGATAATTATAAATAAACCAGTTAGATTCTTGATGCATAGTTAAAAGAAGATTCTGGCTGCCTCTATCTACTAATTCTACTCTTTTCCAGAATAACCCTTTCAATTTCAACACATACAATAAGTCTTCTCCCTTTTCTGTAGTCAAATTAAGATACAAATGCCCTATCCAATTAAAAGACATACTACCTATAGGTGCATTGTTTTTATAAATAGTGCGGGAACTACACAAAAAACTAGTTTTATCAAAGGTGTATTCCGCATTATTTAATCTAGCAATCGCATGTGCCTTCGTCCAATTCGGAAATACTACACTATATAATGTTTTACCTAGTTCTTCTACTGTAAACTTTCGTCGATTGCTGGCTCGGATGTAATAGCTCATTTTTATGGATTTAAGTTTTAAAGATCAGAGGAAGTTAGAACCTACCCTATTCTGTGGTTTTAATGCCATTTACAAGTGAGTTTCTTAGAAAAGTAACATCCGTACTAAGTTAAGCTAGAAAGTAAATTAGAAGCTTATTATATCGACAAAGAACGTGAAAAGATAGATTAGGAGGAGGTAGACTGATTTTATTGTAATTACCTACTTTACTTTCTATAAAAAGAAAGTGTATAACAATTCGATTTATTAAGGATAACACTGGAATAGAATATCTATTTAAATATTTTGGTAAGAATAGAGTTAGCACCCCATTAAGGTCTTTATGCCCTACTAATTCTACAAAGATGAATAAGAGTTGATTCCAATTATTCTAATAGCAGTTCGTTTTTTTTAGTAAAAATAATGTTAGCACCCGTTTAAGGGCGCTAACTTATTATAATAGAGAGAATCATTAAAGGCTCGGTAAAGGTAGAGAGATATCTCTTCTAAGTAGTATAACAAATAGAGTCTTGGTGTAAATTCAAGGTAACAAGAGGATAACAATAGGGATAACAATAGGTAACAGCACCTTAAATATTCCTATAAATACATATATTTGATATTTATAGCGTAAGAAAAATAATCTATCCATTCTGACTTGTATTTTTCTTAAAAATATATAGGTGAATGGGTTTATCTTGAGAATTAAATACAGGTCTTTTATAATGTTCAAAATGTTATTGTAGCATACCAAACGCTTACACTTATGGATGCTAAATAGATTTTACTAAATACGAGATTTTAGACCAATAAAAAGTAGATCCACACGACTCCTTAATTAACAAGCATGCAAAAAGGTCTTTATTTATTTATAATCAATTTATTTTTACTTAGCAGTACATATGCAATTGGCAATTCAACTTGTGATACGCTAGGAATTCAACAATTAATCAGCCAAGAAGAAAACTTAACATTTAAAGTATTACAGACTCAATTAGAAAGTTTTTCAATTCTCCCTGAATTTAAGCAGGATAGTCTATTGAACATTGTCTATTGCTCAGACACAGAGAAGAAATATATAGAAAGTACCTTAAAAAGATTTGCTTATATTGGCTGTGTCTACTTTGAATACTCCAGGATGAACGAATCAAAGCTACTTTTCGAAGAAATACTTATACATGAACAAGAGGTAGGTGATTCTCTATTATTAGCAATTGCACATAATTATCTAGGCTTAATTGCAGAAGCCCAAGGATATTGGTTGAGTGCTTATTTCCATTTTCAGAAACTATCTAGATTTAACACTATTAGCAACAAATCTTTATACGCTTCTGCTTTTATTAATCTCGGTGTAATCCATGCTTCTATGGGAGAATATACAAAAGCTGAGAATTATTATAAAAAAGGATTAGAAATTTGCCCTGCTAGTGACGAACAGGTAGAATACGGATGGCTAATACATAGGATGGGAGAATTGAGTAGACTTCAAGACAATCTACCAAAAGCATTACTGCTTTTAGAAGATGCATACAAATTT
Source organism: Saprospiraceae bacterium (assembly GCA_023300255.1). Taxonomy (GTDB): domain Bacteria; phylum Bacteroidota; class Bacteroidia; order Chitinophagales; family Saprospiraceae; genus JAFMDF01. The sequence continues at coordinate 2,017 of JALZWC010000265.1, forward strand.
TGGCAGAAAATTGATTATTCGAGAGGTGCCTGCTTTACGTTACTTCATATAGGTTTAACTCATCAACTTATGGGTAATGAGGAGGAAGAGATTAGATTCTACAATAAATCATTAGCACTTGGAAAAGAAACTAATTGTAACTTATGTAAAATGTCAACACTATTGGAGCTAGGCATATTCTTTGTAAAAAAAGACAACCATAAGCAAGCAATTGCTTTTTTAGAAGAGAGTATAGATATAGCAAAAAATGCGAACTTGCAATACAGTGATAATAAAGCTTATCGAATCTTAGCAGATATCTATTTTTCGAAAGAAGAGATTCCTAAAGCAAAAGCATACTATGAACAATACCAAGCTTTTCAAAATAATAAATTAGATAACTTCCATCAAATCACTGCTAAATCATTTGAGGATGTTCAAAGATTATTTACAAAAGAAAAAAGCTACGAAAGCTTACAACAAAAAGAAAAATACCAAGCGATTACGCTTCGATTTCAAAAAATTATTATTGCTATTTCTATTCTACTAATTATTTTGTTTATTGGGCTTACAAGATTGTATTATCAGTATAATAAGAAAAGTAAAAAGAGCTACAAAGAATTAGTTCAATTAAATCAAAAAATTTCTCAACAGTCCGATGACTTAAAAAAAGCAAAAAATAAAATTGCTTTTCAAAAACAAGATTTGGAAGTCCAATTGGTCAAAAAAGCAATGGTGCTGAGTCAATATGGTAAAACTATGGAATCTATTTCCGTACTCCTGAAAACGGAAAATGGAAAGAGCCGAATTAATGCCATTACTCGAGAGATTAATAATGTCAAGGACAATCATCTATGGAAAGAGTTGGATATTCAAATCTCTCAAGCCAATGAGGCATTTTCAAAAAAAATATCTCAAAAATACCCACATCTAACACAAAATGATCTGCGTTTATGTGCTTTGCTAAAAATGAATTTAAATACTAAGGAAATTGCTAACCTTACTTTTAAAACACCTGAAAGCATCAAGGTGGCCAGAAGTAGGCTGAGAAAAAAATTAGATTTGACACACACTAGGACAGGATTCTCTACATTTTTGAATCAAATTTAATCGTCATAATTAGTGAAATAGACATAAAATAGGAGCTATAATGAGAAGGAAATATTTCTTCTAATAACTCTTTGAAAACAACTTCTAGGCTACAGGATTTACTTTTCCAATATTACTTTAAAATACTGTAGTTATTTCATTGATAAAGGATTGCTCCCCCTACCTCACAAGAATTAAAAGCTACACTTTTGTCAGCTAGTTCTGGATATGGATCTTGAGGTCTGAAACCCTTTGTTAAAATATAGAGTATTGGAGATTTCAATGAGGTCAGTATTCGATGGATTTAATTCAGAAATGAATCAAATTCACCGAAAACCAATTTAGCCATAAACTTCAAAACTTATATAATATAAGGGTTCTTGGGACACTTAGGAATGACGAAATAATAACTGTCTCAACTTGGCTTGCCCTTTTCCAGTCTTAGAAAGCCAAAAAAAGAGTCCGTAGCTCTGCTATGCACTAGTTT
>JALZWC010000266.1 GCA_023300255.1 Saprospiraceae bacterium
TGAAGGATAATTGTTGATACTTTGACTGAATTAAAGTGAAAAATAAGAGCAAAAGAAGCAGCATAAATTACGAAGTTATTTCATACACATTCCTTAGCTAGCCGCCATTGCCACTTTTAGTTCTGGTGCTGTCTCCTTAATTTCAAATTGATTACTTGTATTTTTCTCTCCCCCTGCTTTTAAGGCTTTATCGCCTGCAAAGAAAGTTTTATGATCGTCTCCTAGATCGGAACCAGCCATACGTTGGTGCTTCACGCAAGAAACCCCTTTGCGTATTTCTTGACGCTGTACCCCTTGTACATAAGCCAACATACCCATATCTCCAAAGTACCCTTCGACCAAGTTGTTCATTTGCAATGCGGTCGTGTGGTAAGTCGGTAGTGTAATTAAATGGTGGAATACCCCTGCATCTCGAGCAGCATCTACTTGGAAGGTACGGATCATTTCATCCGCTCGGTTTGATAATAGTGTACCATCATACTTGGCCTCCATTAAGTCTGTTTTAGTATAGGAAGAAACATCTTCTCCAGCTTCGAACATTGCATCATATGCCTGTTGTCGAAAGTTAAGCGTCCAATTGAAAGATGGAGAATTATTATACACCAACTTTGCATTAGGTACCTGCTCTTTTACTCGATTCACCATGTGTGCAATTTGCTTAACATTTGGCGTAGGCGTTTCAATCCAAAGTAAGTCTGCTCCATTTTGTAAACTGGTAATACAATCGAGTACAACACGATCAATATTTGAGCCTTCTTTAAATTTATATAAACCATTCGGCATACGGATTGGTCGAACCAATTTACCATTTCGTTTAAACAATACATCATTGTTATTGGCATCTTGTAAAGCAACTTCTTCTGCCTCAACGAAATCTAAATATTGGGAAGCTAGATCTCCTTCTTTCTCACTTACAGGTAGTTTTTGTGTTAAGCCTGCTCCCTCTGAATCTGTACGAGCTACGATTACACCATCGGCTACTCCTAGTTCTAAGAAAGCATATCGTAGTGCCTGTAACTTAGCTGTGAAATCTTCATGTGGTACAGTTACTTTACCATCTTGGTGGCCACACTGCTTTGCATCAGATACTTGGTTTTCTATTTGAAGGGCACAAGCACCTGCTTCTATCATTTTCTTTGCCAACAAATAGGTCGCCTCTTCATTTCCAAAACCCGCATCAATATCTGCAATAATAGGTACAACATGTGATTCGAAATTATCAATTTCAGCTTGTACATTTTCTCCTTTGTCTAAACGTTGGAATAGATCGTTCAATGCTACCGCATCTGCTTGTCGTAAGAACGTGTATATCTCTGCTATCAACTTAGGCACTGCCGTTTTTTCGTGCATTGATTGATCTGGTAATGGACCTAATTCTGAGCGCAATGCCGCAACCATCCAACCTGATAAATATAAATATCTCTTCTTGGTCGTACCGTGATGTTTTTTAACCGCAATCATTTTTTGTTGGGCGACAAAGCCATGCCAGCAACCTAAGGATTGTGTATAATTACTAGTATCAGCATCATAATCCGCCATGTCTTTTCGCATGATAGCTGCGGTATATTTGGCAATGTCTAATCCAGTTTTGAATCTATTTTGCACAGACATCCGTGCAGCGTTTTCTGGGCTGATTCCAGACCAAGTATTTCCGTACTTCGCCTTTAATTCTCGAACAGTTTCGATAGCAGAACGATAATTATTCATAAGATTGTGATTTTATATTTTAATAATATTTTTTCCAGTAATGGAAAAAGATTCTAAGAGTATATTTACTTTAATATCTGTTCTTATGCGTGTTTTTCTTTTTTCATTGAAAAAAAAGAAACAAAAATTCTAGTCAAAAAAACTCGCTCCGCTCAAACAGTTTTTGACGGGCATCCCGCCTAATAGGACATGTTCCTAGGTGGAAATAGATGTAAAAATTATCTATCAGAGATTTTGAAAAAAAACACTAATGTGTTAATACACTTTTATACAAACTTCTATATCAATTCATAAGCTGGAAGCGTCAAAAATTCAATAAATTCTTTATGCTTAATCAAGCGATCGAATAGGGCAACTGCTTCTGGAAATTTTCCATTCACAAATTTGTCCTTACCCACATAGTTATACATTTTGCCTAGCTCAGAGGGTAGTAATTGTTGATACAATTTGTAAGTCACAATTCTACCATCTTCTAATGTTGCTTTGCTATTGATCCATTGCCAAATTTGTGTTCTAGAGATTTCAGCGGTAGCGGCGTCTTCCATTAAGTGGTAGATAGCAGCAGCACCATTTCCTCTTAACCAACTTTCGATATATAGGATTCCGACATTAATATTTTTTCTAAGTCCTTCCTCTGTAATCGTTCCAGTTGGTACTTTTACTAAATCTTTTGCCGTTACTTTGACATCCAATCGTTTGTTGTCAATTTGATTTTTATTAGGCATGTTTTCATTGAAAACGGTCATCGCTATGTCTACTAGGGCAGGGTGGGCTACCCAAGTACCATCGTGTCCGTTTTTCACTTCTAGCATTTTATCCTTGCGTACTTTTTGCAAAGCCTTTTCATTGGCTTCGGGATCATTTTTGATTGGAATCTGTGCAGCCATTCCGCCCATTGCATGTACGCCTCGCTTGTGGCAAGTTTGAATCACCAATTGAGAGTAAGCACTCATGAAATGAGAAGTCATACCCACCTTAGCACGGTCTGGTAATACAAAACCGGAAAGATTTCTAAATTTCTTGATATAAGAGAAGATGTAATCCCATCTTCCACAATTCAAGCCAGCGGAATGATTACGGAGTTCGTATAAAATCTCATGTAGCTCAAAGGAAGCTAATATGGTTTCAATTAATACCGTTGCTTTAATGGTCTTTTGAGGGATTCCTAATTCCTCTTGAGCAAAGACAAATACCTCATTCCATAGACGAGCTTCTAAATGGCTTTCCAATTTTGGTAAATAAAAATATGGCCCACTCCCGCTTGCTATTAACTCCTTAGCATTGTGGAAAAAGTACAATCCAAAATCTACTAAGCTGCCACTCATCGGTTCTCCATTACAAGTCAAATATTTTTCTTCTAAGTGCCAGCCTCTAGGACGTACCAATAGGGTAGCAACTTCCTTATTTAGTTTATAATACTTTCCATTTTTTGGATGAATGAATTCTATGGTTCTATTGATCGCATCTCTCATATTGATTTGACCTTGGAGATTATTATCCCAGCTTGGCGTATTACTATCTTCAAAATCTGCCATGAACATCTTTGCACCAGAGTTGAGTGCATTGATGACCATTTTTCTATCGACAGGGCCAGTAATTTCAACCCGTCTATCTAATAAGTCGGCAGGAAGCGGGGCTACTTGCCATTCGCTTTCTCGAATGTTCTTAGTAGCTGGCAGGAAGTTGGGTAGCTTTCCTTGGTCTAAGGCGATTTGTCTTTTATTACGTTCGACTAAAAGCGCTTTTCTACGATCATTAAATCGAAGGTGTAATTTTTTTAAAAAAGCTTGTGCTTCAGGCGATAAGACATCCTCATATCCTTCTCTATGTGCTCCTAG
>JALZWC010000267.1 GCA_023300255.1 Saprospiraceae bacterium
TGGGCAGGTGACTTATATTGTAAAAATGCTAAAAGATGTGGATACTGGATATTATGCGGGACAGGAATTATAGAAGTTGTGTTTTTAACCACATAGGTATATAGTTCACATAGACTGTCTAACTATGTGCACTATGTACCTATGTGGTTTAAAAACACATGGTAAAGTAAGTTTATGTGTCCACCTATGCGGTTTTATGTTTTAAACTAAGATAGTACCCATATCAATTCCTTCCAAAACAATCCCTCGAACCTTATCAATAGGAACGCGCTCTTGCTTCAAAGAATCTCTTTCTCTAATGGTCACCATATTATCCTCCAAAGATTCAAAATCTACTGTGACACAGTAAGGCGTACCGATAGCATCTTGACGACGGTAACGACGACCAATAGCATCTTTCTCATCATATTGACAATTGAAAGAGGCGGTTAATTTATTATAAACCTCTTTAGCTTTAGTTGTTAATACTTCCTTGTTTTTAACCAATGGTAATACCGCACATTTGACAGGAGCTAAAGCAGGATGTAATTTCAATACTGTTCTAGTAGAATCATTTCCTTTAGCATCTGGAACCGTTTCCTCTTGTAAAGCATTCGCCATCATGGCTAGGAACATTCTATCGCAACCGATAGATGTTTCTACTACGAATGGTACATAGCTTTCTTTGGTAATCGGATCGAAGTATTGCATCTTCTTACCAGATAATGTTTGATGTGCTGTTAAATCAAAATCTGTACGAGAGTGAATACCTTCTAATTCTCTAAAACCAAATGGAAATTCAAATTCAATATCTACTGCTGCATCTGCGTAATGCGCTAGATTATCATGATCGTGGTATCGTAATTTATCAGGAGAAGTTCCTAAAGCTTTGTGCCAGTCTAGTCGCTTTGTTTTCCAGTACTTATACCATTCTTGTTGTGTACCAGGCTTAATGAAAAACTGCATTTCCATTTGCTCAAATTCCCGCATACGGAAAATAAACTGTCGAGCTACGATTTCATTTCTAAACGCCTTACCTATTTGTGCGATACCAAATGGTAATTTTTGACGAGTAGATTTTTGTACGTTTAAGAAATTGACAAAAATACCTTGCGCTGTTTCTGGGCGTAAATATAATTTACCTTCTTCTCCAGCAATAGTTCCTAACTGAGTAGAGAACATCAAGTTGAACTGACGAACTTCTGTCCAGTTAGCGGTACCACTGACCTCACATTTTATTTCATATTTCTCGATCAATGCACCCAAGGCTTCCATATCACCATTCGTCATGGCAGTCGCTAACTCCACTCTTACTGTTTCGTGCTTTTCCGCATTAGCTAAGACTCTTGGATTGGTTGCTCTAAACTCTTCTTCATTAAAGGCATCGCCAAAACGTTTCTTAGCTTTTTTAACTTCCTTGTTGATTTTTAGCTCTAGTTTTTCCATGTAGCCTTCCATCAATTGATCGGCACGATATCTTTTCTTAGAGTCTTTATTATCTAACATTGGATCATTAAAAGCATCTACGTGACCAGAGGCTTTCCATGTCTTAGGGTGCATAAAAATAGCTGCATCCAAACCCACGATATTTTCGTGCATTTGTACCATCGACTTCCACCAATATTGCTTAATATTATTTTTTAATTCTACACCATACGGTCCATAATCATAAGTGGCACTTAAGCCATCATAGATTTCACTAGACTGGAAAATAAAACCATATTCTTTACAGTGAGAAACTAATTTTTTAAAATGATCATCTTGTGCCATACCTCGTATTTTAGATTGAATAGTAGACTAACTCTTGCTCTTTAATCGAATTTTTTATCACAATGTAATAAAAAGGAGCAGTAGGGTATTTTACTATTTTGCCCTTGAAAAGGTACAAAAGTCGTTATTTATTAATTAATTGTCAATGTGTATACGTATCCTCTATAAAAACTCTCTTGACGAGTTGCCATACAACAAGTATTTTTGCGATCAACGATAACCCCAATATTTATTTCTTTTTTTTAATTCAGATCTAAATTTAATGGACACACTAAGAGTATCAACTATCCAATCCAACCTAAAATGGGAAGCTATTGACGCCAATCTGGCAGATTTGAGCCCTAAAATTCTAGCATTAAAAGATAAAACAGATATTATAATACTTCCTGAAATGTTTTCTACAGGGTTTACGAATAACTGCTCAATACTCGCAGAAAAGCCTACAGGCAAGACCTTTCAATGGATGTACAAGCATGCTACTGATGTAGGAGCGGTGGTAACAGGAAGTTATATTATAAAAGAAAATGATAAATATTACAATCGCTTGATATGGATGCAGCCAAATGGCAAATTTGGTTTATATAACAAGCGGTATCTCTTTACGAAGGCTAAAGAGCATGATTTCTATGAACGAGGGACCAAAAGGGTATTAGTAGAATGGAAAGGCTGGAAAATATGTCCTTTAATCTGTTATGACCTACGTTTTCCGATGTGGGCGAGAAACAATATCGGCTATGATTTATTGCTTTATACGGCTAATTGGCCTACGACAAGAGCCAAGCATTGGAAATCGCTATTACAAGCGAGAGCTATAGAAAACCAGGCCTATACGGTAGGCGTGAATAGAGTAGGGACGGATGGGAATGATTTCTATTATTCTGGTGATACTTCTATTATTGATTATAGTGGTGATATTATTTACCAAACGGCTCATGTAGAGGATGTATTTACTGTAGAGTTGAGCTATGATGACCAAGAAGCCTATAGAACTCAATTAGCGTTTTTGCAAGACCAAGAAAATTATGATGGGAAGAACGATGGTAGTCCTAAATCGGATTCTTAACTAAGTAGTCGGACATAAATAAGATAACAATTTAAAGGAGCTTATTTTTTTGCTAGTTGTTTTTAAAAAAGTCGCACATAGCCTAGCTACGTAAGACC
>JALZWC010000268.1 GCA_023300255.1 Saprospiraceae bacterium
TGAAGGATAATTGTTGATACTTTGACTGAATTAAAGTGAAAAATAAGAGCAAAAGAAGCAGCATAAATTACGAAGTTATTTCATACACATTCCTAAGTCAAAAAATCTAGTATAGTAGGCGTTTTAGCTTCTGCTTAGCAGTCCGATAGGTTCAAGACTGCTACATGGAAAACATTGATAGCGTGGTGTTTCTGGCTGTAGGCGGTCTGACAGCGTAGTGGTTAGACTTCTATGTGGTTGGAAATAGTGATGTTGTGCAAATATAGAGCGTCAGATAATAAAGTGGTAATATTTAACTACTATCAGAAAGGCTTCACAACTCTTTGAATTGTACCGTATTCTACCATTTTTCGAGCTGAAAATTTACTCTTTGCCTTAAGAGGGGGAGAAAAGAACTTAAAATAGAAGTAGGCAATCATAGATTTCATAGCAAGCAAGAGGTAAAGGGTAAATAAAAAGGGGGTAAGCTTACTATAAAGTTTGTACTATAATTGCTACTACTTCATTCGATATAAGTTTAATAAAGATTATTCTAAAAAATAGTATAGAAGACATGCATCTAAGCTACTAAGTCCACTATTTTGGCGGATCGCAGAATGACTCCTCTTATTTATTTCCTATTCTTTAGAATAAAATTTAATAGATTAATTTAAAAAAAACATTATCGTTAGTAAAAGTGTCAAAATAAAGTAGACCATTATTATTTCTTAAACATTGGCTGTCAACGTCTTACGACTTCATACTTCATACTTATTACTTATTACTTTATACTTATTTAAGCAGCTCTCTGCTTAATATGAACGTCTAATATATAAGCTATTTCTTGCTCTGTAAATTCAAACAATACATTATCAGTTAATAATGCCAATGCGACTACTGCATTTTTGGAACTCAACAATCTACGAAAATAGAGTAAACGCTTTATTTGTTTGCTCTGTATTTCAAATTGTTGGAAAATTTTCTCGACTTCTTCCAGAGAAAGCGAGTCACTATTAGCTTCTCCTTTAACTGGATCTTCAGGGGGATCAACAAGATTTAATGATCCTGCAATACCTTTAGTCTGATAATTTAAATATTGAATTTTAGAATCAATAATGTTGTAAACAAAATCGATTACAGATTCTTTGGTTTGTTCTTCTTTTGAAAAACTCGTGTCAATTGCCATGCTGCAATAAATTAAGGGTGAACAATCGTGTTGAACGTGTGTAAGTTCTAGATTATCCAAATTTTTGAGCTTTTGGCTTTTTGTACTACAATATCAGGCTGCGCAAGAACAAGAGGATTACCCTCTCATTAGGACTTCGAAAAGTACCTTACAACAGTTAGTATTAGTAATACAAAATTCCATGGAAATGAATGAAAATTTACCAATCGGCATAGACTCATTTAGATCCAAAAACTAAATAATTCAGTTTAAAGTAGAATTGTTTGCATAGACAAAGTTTAAATTAAGACCAATGAAAAGGATAAATGCTATACACTTAAAACAGATACTTTTAGTAGATAGATTATTACCCAGCTATTAAAAATGCTCTTATATTTTATTAGGAATTGATATTATTCTATCAAAAACTAATTTATATTTCAGTGTAGATTTATGTTCAGACGGGATATGTTTTGTAGTGAAAATAGGCATTCAGTCAATAAAGCAATATTAAATTTTGGATGATTACTTATTGATACCTACTTAAATTTTTTCGAAGAGATTAATACTTAAGTAAAAAACAAATATTATGCCTAATGTACTAAAACGTACATATTTGATAAATAAATTATGTTAAATATCTAAAAATATATTTGCCTGATAATGATAGCTTAATAGATTTATTTGATACATAATTAATTAATAAACTGATCTTTAACTAAAAATAGTATACCAAGTAAATATTTTATTCTATGTGTCAAAAAAATATTTGAACTATCTCTAATTGCAACTGTTTTTACAAGTGATTTGTTACCAATAAATAGACTTTATTCTTGTTTATATTAGAATAATATATATATTAAATTGATACTTAGTGTGATGTAGGATTTAGTTTATTTAACTCAGAAGGTAGGAAATAAATAAGGTAGCCAAAGATGTAGTTTTAGTTTGTCTTACTCAAGACGCTCAAAACGGAGTCTACAGGACTGCCGTAATACGGAACGACTATTGGATAGGACAGTATTAGGTCTTAATTTCGGCTAAATTATTCTAGCATTATATGTATTATTGCACTTTTAGGAAAAAAGTACTATATGTGATAGTACATAAGAAGAGATGTGATAGTACATAAATAAGAGCGTTATCAAAAAAAATCTTAAACTCTAATTAATTATACAATGGCAGAAGTATTGAATTGTTTAATCATCGGATCAGGTCCAGCGGGCTATACAGCAGCAATATATGCAGCTAGAGCAGGCTTAAAGCCAGTAATGTTTACGGGTATGGAGCCAGGAGGGCAATTAATGATTACTACAGAAGTAGAGAACTATCCAGGATACCCAGATGGTCGAACAGGACCAGAAATGATGGCAGATTTTCAAAAGCAAGCAGAACGTTTTGAAACGGATATTAGATATGCCTTAATTGCTAAGGTTGATTTCTCAGGGCCAGTTCACAAGGTTTGGACAGATAGTGGAGAAGAAATTCATGCAAATACCGTAATTATTTCTACGGGGGCAACTGCGAAGTGGCTAGGCTTAGATTCGGAAAAGCGATTAATGAATGTAGGTGTTTCTGCTTGTGCCGTATGTGATGGTTTCTTTTTCAAAGGAATGGATGTAGTGGTAGTAGGCGGAGGAGATACTGCAGCAGAGGAAGCTTCCTATTTAGCTAAGATATGTCCTACGGTACACTTGTTGGTGCGAAGAGATGAATTGCGCGCATCAAAAATTATGCAGCAGAGAGTGATTAAAACGCCTAATATTAAAATTCACTGGAATACAGAAACAGATGAAATTTTAGGAAAGGAAGAGGTCGAAGGAGTTAGAGTGCTTAATAATAAGACAGGAGAAAAATCAGAAATTCCTTGTAAAGGTTTCTTTGTAGCTATTGGTCACAAGCCAAATACAGAAATTTTTAAGGATTGGATAGATATGGATGAAACAGGCTATTTGAAAGCTATTCCAGGCACTGCTTTAACGAATGTCAAAGGCGTTTTTGTAAGTGGAGATGCTGCGGATAAAGTATATCGACAAGCAGTTACAGCCGCTGGTACTGGATGTATGGCTGCTTTGGATGCAGAGCGATATTTAGTAGAACAAGAGATTGTGTAAAGCATTCAAATTCAAGTATTAAAAAATGCTTTCTATCATGCAGATAGAAGGCATTTTTTTTGTCTAGCTAATACCTTAGCCCTATTCTAATCCTTCCTTCGAAGTACAGTTTAAAAAAATAAATATCTAAGTGGCATGGAAATTGAATTTAATATATCACTTAGAATTATGGTTGCCTATCATTTTGATTTAGAATATAAATTCTGAAATCTTAAACTCATTTGTTGATTACAAAGGGTAAGGCATCTATGGCCTACCAACTTTGACTCGTCTATCTCAGCAATTTTTACAACTTCGTATACCTATAACAATTTAGCAAGAAAATAAACCAATAACAGCATCCTAACAAACGATGTACTGTTATAGCCTTCAATTTTTTGCTATGTTGAAAACTTACTACCCACGCATTGTAGCATTCTTACTGCTGCTGTTTACCTCATTAAGCGTTATTGCGCAGGTAAATTTTAAAGTTGAATATGATTCTAATGAGGAGACCTATACGGTATCCTATCGTTCAGATGTTTCCTATTCTTCACAGCTTTCTATTACAAGCTCTGCTCAAGCTTCCATTGAATTACCAGATAGTAATTTTGTCATTGACAATTTTATACCAATTGATGGATCATGGAATGTACCTACTATCTTTACTATTCAAGACAGGTATTTCTTAGTATCTACGATGGTTAGTAATACTACCTTTGAATATACAGCAGGTGTCGTAAAGCCATTTTTTTCTTTTAAAAATGCTGGAAATTGTACGGGTCCATTAGAAATTATTGATAATGATGATCCAGGTTTTGATGATATATCAATCAATATTGGTAATCAAATCAGCATATTTGGATTTGGTTTAGGAAATGCTTTTAACGGATCTTTTGATACGGGAAGTGCTAACTGTAGTGGAGAACAGACTACGTCGCCTACTATTGATTCTTGTGATTTTGAAGCTATTTTAATAGTAGAAGAACCATCTTGCATAACGGCATCAGATGGATCTATTAATATAGGAACAGGTAGCAGTGCTACTTTACAATATAGTATCGATGATGGTCTTAGCTATCAAGGTACTGCAAATTTTAATAATTTAGGAAATGGGAATTATCAGATAAAAATTAGAGATGTTGCCAACAACTGTGAGTTAAGTCCTATTGATGAGCCTATAGTTTTTGGAATATCAACTGATTGCCCTGTAACACCTGTGGATACGGACTGTTTATTTCAGTATCTATTGGAAGAACAAAACGGTACTTTCACGGTAAGTTTGATGAGCACCGTTTCTTATACTAATCCTGATGATATTGTAGCTTCTATGCAGGTAACTTTACAAACGACCACGGGACAATTATCAGTAAACAATATTCAAAGTTTTCAATCTGCTCAATTCAGCTCTACTTCTCAACAAATCAATCCTAGTACTTCAGTTGGATTCGATTATCATAGTTTCTCTATTAGTGCTCCTTCAAGCCTTCCTATAGTAGCAGGACAAACTATTAAATTGTTTAGCTTTGAAAATTCAAATAATTGTGCGACAGGAAACATACAATTAATTGGTGACGGCGATGGTCTTAGCCCTATTATTATACCGAGCGTTGATATTAATCCTCAAATAACAGTAAGTGGATATGGAGCACCAGATGCTCCTCTTTGTGTTGGAAGTGAGGTGTTTCCTTTCACTAATATTTGTGATGAAGATGAAGATGGAGATGGCGTTCCCGATATATTAGAAGACGTAGATGGAGATGGGGATTTCACTAACGACAATACTGATGGAGATCGATTTCCTAACTATATGGATGACGATGATGATAATGATCGTATTCCAACAATAGAAGAAGCAAATGCTCCAAATAACGGAGATGGTAATGGTGACGGTATAGCTGATTGTCTACAAGATACAGTAGCTTCTCAATTGACTCCAACAGGAGCTTATAGAACCTTGTCAACTGGTCTTAATCATCCAATTTTTGTGTATAGCATTGTAACAGAAGCTGTACAAAGCGAAGCGGATGCAAGCTATGATTATCCGTACCTATTAGATGCATTTATTGCGAATGCTACAGGCTCTATAGATGTTAGTATTTTTTATCATGATGTTCCAGATGTTTCTGGATTAATTTACCGAAAGTTCGGACCAATAAGTCCAGGAAACGGACCACATATTTGGTATGATTATCCACATCAATTATCTACAACTACTATTGGTGGAGCAACTGTTGGTGTTGCTAAATTTACTTTAACAGATAATCAACAAGGAGATGCTGATGCAACAGTTGGTAGAATTGTTGACCCAGGTGGCTTGGCTCAAATAGTAGTTAATCCTACCTGTGATGTAGAATATCAACTAACAGAAAATAATGGTGTCTACGAAGTAAGCATGTTAAGTAATGTAACTTATACAGGCACTGATAATACAATAGCAAGTATGCAAGTAACCTTGCGTGCTCCAACAGGAATATTGACTATAGATGATTCTTGTATTCTAGATACCTATGGCAGTACCTCTTTTGCGGTTAGTTCGGTAATTAATCCATCCGAGACACCAGGTTTTGACTATATTAGTTTTAATTTAGAAAGTGTTACTACAGAAATACCATTTGCAGCAGGTCAGATCACTCCTTTGTTTACCTTTAAAAACATAGGAACT
>JALZWC010000269.1 GCA_023300255.1 Saprospiraceae bacterium
AAATAATTTATTAACTTGCATTTAAATAAGAAATAAATTTATAATTAATGTTTTATAAAATAATATTTCTTATCATGTATGGAAACCCAATAATATTAGAGCTCTCATAAAACCCACTGTTTTTTAGCGCTTTATCATAATTAATTAACTCACTATAAAAGTTTATTATGAAACTTAAATACCTTTCTGTCCTGGCATTTTTATGTTTCGTGCAGATGGCTTTCGCCCAGCGTACCATTAATGGAAATATTACAGATGCAGATTCAGGAGAAACGCTCATCGGAGCGAACGTGCTTGTAAAAGGTACTACTACAGGTACTATTTCAGATTTTGATGGAAATTTTTCCTTACAAGTACCAGATGATGCTACTACATTAATCGTTACTTATACTGGCTTTGCAGATCAAGATGTTTCTATTGTTGGCGGCATTAGTAATATTAATATTGCGTTAGCACAAGGAGCAGTTTTAGATGAGGTGGTAGTAACTGCTTTAGGACTTACAAAATCTAAAGAAAGGGTTTCTTATGCTGCCCAAACTTTAAAAGGAGGCGATATCAATCAATCTCGTGTGGGGGATATATCTCAGCAGTTGTCTGGTCAAGTTGCAGGACTAAATGTAATTACTAATAATGGTTCTGCGGTCTCTTCTTCCAGAATTGTATTAAGAGGAGAATCTTCTTTGAATCCTAACAAGAACCAACCTTTATTGGTAGTAGATGGCGTTTTAATCTCTAACGAATATATTGGTATTGGAAGTAATCCTGTGTCAAGCGATATGCCAGTAGATTATGGAAATAGTTTAAATGATTTAAATCCAGATGATTTTGCATCTGTAACTGTTTTGAAAGGACCCAAAGCTGCTGCTTTATACGGTGAACGAGGAACGAATGGTGTTTTAGTGATTACCACTAAGTCTGGTAAAGATAAAAAAGGAATGGGCATCGAATTTAATACAGGTATTTCTACCGATGTGGTCAACCGATTCTGGGACGAACAAAATGAATACGGTGGTGGTGGAACAAGAGGAGCTGACGCCAACCAATTTAGATCTAATTGGGGAGGTAATTTCGGGCCAAGAACAGACGGAACACCAATTGCGCAAGCTACCCCAAACGACCCCAATCCCGATCCTACTCCTTTTACTCAACAAGCAGATAGAGAAGGTTTTTTTGATACAGGGGTGTCTTATAATAATAATTTAGCACTGTCTTTTTCAGAAGATAATGCGCATGGACGTATTTCTTTAGGAAGACTTAATAAAACAGGTATTGTTCCTAATACGGACTATGAACGGTCGAATGTTGGTATTCGATTAGGAATTGATTTGACGGAAAAATTATCTATTGATGTATCGGGTAACTATGTTAATAGTAATTCGGACAATGTGCCTGATGTAGGATTTGGTAGTGGTGGATTGATGAATAGTATGTTGTGGACGATGAAGAATTATAATCTTGATGATTTTGAAGAATACTGGTTACCAAATCAAGAATATCAAGCACAAGATTATTTTCTTTCTTGGGGTACGAATCCTCACTTGATTGTCAATGAAAATTTAAATGGATTTACGCACTATCGTTTCTTTGGTAATGTCAAGGCTAATTATCAATTGAATGACAATCTTTCAGCTTTCGTAAGAGTTGGTGGAGATAGTTTTGAAGATAGAAGACGGTCTAGAAGAGCACCAGGACAACCTGCTTTCCGACAAGGAATGTACAGAGAACAAGATGTTCGATTACAAGAAATTAATGTTGATGGGCTATTATCTTATACTAAAGATATAAGTGATGTAATTAATTTCACAGCAAATTTAGGAGCTAGTTCTTATAAGCAAACAATATCTAATAAGATTGCTCAAACTAATAATCTAGCAATTCTAGGTATTTTCAGTTTAGGTAATGCGGCGGATACTCCATTATTAGTACAGAAGGATACAGAAAGAAAACTACATAGTGGCTATGCAACTATGGAACTTAGTTTTGATGACAAGTTCTTTTTAGATGTATCAGGCAGGAATGATTGGTCAAGTACCCTACCTAGAGATAATCAGAGTTTCTTCTATCCATCAATTGGATTTAGTGCAGTTATTTCAAAAATGGTCGACTTGCCAGCAGCCATTTCTTATTTAAAATTTAGAGGTAGTTACGCACAAACAGGTAATAGTACAGACCCAGGCATTATTAATAATAACTTCAATCTTGGTTTATTGCCAGGTTCTGTAACTAGTCCAACCGCTATTACGGATCCTAATATTAAGAGTGAAAATACAGCAGCACTTGAATTCGGTATGGATTTAAGATTATTTAAAAATAGAGTAAAAATAGATGTTGATTTATATAATTATAACACAACAGATCAAATTTTACAAGCGCCTATTAGTGCAGCATCAGGAACAGCTATCAGAATCTTTAACGCTGGTGAAATCAAGAGTCAAGGTGCGGAGATATTGCTAACATTAGTACCATTAAAGTCTAATAAATTAGACTGGACTTCTTCTTTTAATTTTGCAACTAGTAGATCAGAAGTTGTTGAATTGGCAGACGGAATCGAAACTTTGGTTATTGCTCAGGGGCCTAGTGGAGGAACAGTTGAAGCTCGTCCAGGAGGAAGAATGGGGGATATTTATGGTAGAGGTTTTGAAAGAGACCCAAGTGGCAACATCATTTATGATAATATCGGTGGTTTCCAAAGACCAAGATTGGGCAATGAAATTATAAAATTGGGTAATTATAACCCCGATTGGAGTTTAGGTTTCAATAATAGATTGGCTTATAAAAACTTCAGTTTAAATGTATTCTTTGACTATCGTTCTGGAGGTGATTTCTATTCTCTAACTGGTTCTCAATTATACAGATCAGGAACCGTTACGGAATCCTTAGACAATAGAGAAAGTGACTTTGTTCCTGAAGGTGTAGTAGATACAGGAAATGGAGTTTTTGCTCCAAATAATGAATCAACAACTGGTTATGACTGGTATCGGGCTTTTTACGATAGAAATAATATTGAAGCCAATACTTATGATGCGACTTTCTTGAAATTAAGAGAGATTTCTATTGGGGTTGACTTAGCACCTTATATTAATACGGACAATATTCAAGGACTTAAATTATCTGTATTTGGTAGAAACTTAGCGACTTGGACGAAGACGGATTTTGTAAGACACTTTGACCCAGAGGTATTAAGTTTCACAGGTAGTTCTTATGTGCCAGGTTTTGAAATTGGTCAATTACCAGGTGCAGCTACTTTCGGATTTAATTTAGGGGTTACTTTTTAAATTAATGTTTGATGGTTAAGACTGTTTGATTGTCTCTATAACACGTTGAAATCCAACAATCAAGCCATCTGATAAGTATCCGTTCAATTTTAGTAGGGCGGCTGTAACACAACTCTCTGAGTTGTGCACAAACTAGACATGCACAACTCAGAGAGTTGTGTTACGACCGATCTACCACTATACATTGAACGAATACTTTGATAATTAAATATCCAAGTTGATAAAATAAATAAAATGAAAAATTTTAAATTATATATAACATTCGTAGTCGTACTCCTTATGGGTGCTTGTACGGACGATTTCGAGGAAATCAATATTGACCCCAATAGCCCATCTGAAGCCACATCGGGTAACTTATTACCAAGTATTATTTTTGGGCCAGCCAATCCGCATTTAAATGTGCAATTGAACTTGACCAATCAAATCATGCAATACAAAGTTTATCGAAATGAAAATAGACTAGATGCGTATGATTTTGCAGCAGGTTCTAATGATTTTAGTGCTTTCTGGGCAGCGACCTATAAAGCAATGAACGATAACAATCTATCCATTGCGTATGCAGAAGCAAATGGTTTAGATGCTTATATAGGAGCAGGAAAAACATTAAATGCGTTCTATTTAGCTTCTTTAACAGAGATGTGGATAGATGTTCCTTTTTCGGAAGCAGCACGTGGCTTAGAAGATATACAACCTGCTTATGACAAACAAGAAACGATTTACCCACAAGTATTGGAATTACTAGAAGAAGCCAATCAAATCCTAGCAGGTGATACGCAAGGTTTCGTTTTAGGCGGTGATGTATTACATGGTGGGGAGGTGATGAAATGGAGAAAAATGGCGAACTCTTTACGATTACGTTACTTATTAAGATTATCAAAGCAAGGTTCTGTTAATGCGGCTAGTCAAATAAATGCGATCGTATCTGACCCAGCTACGTTTCCTATAATTGAAAATAACGGGGAAGCTGGTATTTATGACTTTAGTGGTGTAGCACCAAATACTTCTGATTTTTCTTTATTGACCGCTTTAGGAGGATTAAGTCCATCCGTAAGATTCGTTAATTCTTTGGATGGTGTTGACCCTAATGATGATGCAGATGATGACCCACGATTAGCATTTTTTGCAGACAAGCCTATTGACCCTAGTGCAACAGATGGCCCTTTTGTGGGTGTTATAAGTGGTACGACCAGAGAAGTAGCACAGGGTACCGGTGGAAATGCAGAATTATTTGCTTCTCAATTCACCATAAAATTTCAAGATGATAAAGGTTTATTGGATTGGGTCATTATTAGTTACCCAGAAGTTGAATTCATTTTAGCGGAAGCGACTATGGAAGGGTGGATTTCTAACTCAACTGCACAAGCGCATTATGAAAAAGGAATTGCAGGCAATTTGGACTATTGGGGTATTCCTATGCCAGCAGATTTTCTTTCAAGAGGAGATGTTGTTTGGGATGGTTCGATGGAACGTTTAATGGAACAAAAATGGATTGCTATGTTCTTCAATAATACTTTAGAAATGTGGGG
>JALZWC010000270.1 GCA_023300255.1 Saprospiraceae bacterium
TTACAAAGTTTTGCAACTTGGGAAGTCTTGATTTTCAAGGAAATAAATCTTCCCAAGTCTCGAAGACTTTGTAAGATCCCGCATTAGCGGTCAGCCTGTTCCAGTGGTCGGATGAGACGTCCAGCTTGATCCGACCACTGGAAGTGATCGGACCAATTGGACTGGGAATGGCCCCAGCTTTGTTTTACACTCAATTAAATTCAAATCTTAGTTGGAATAAATAAGTAACTAGTAATCACTATAACCCCTTATAACTACCATTGCCACATAAGGAATGGAAAACAAATAACACAAACCACTCTTTCTCTATGACCTTCAACCTTGACAAAGATTTATGTTTTTTTGATGTAGAAGCTACAGGACTAAATGTAGTAAGAGACCGTATTGTCCAAATTGCTATTATTAAATATTCTAAAAATGGCGGAGAACCAGAAGAATTTACAACCCTAATCAATCCGGGAATTCCAATCTCAGAAGAAGCTATGGCGGTACATGGTATTACGCCTAAGATGTTATCTAATCAACCAACTTTTCAACAAGTTGCTGATAAAATTTTTAAATTTATTGGCAATGGCGATTTAGGAGGGTATCATTCTAATCGCTTCGATGTCCCTATTTTAATGGAAGAATTTGCTAGAGTAGGAATAGAGTTTGACATCTCTAACCGACGGTTAGTAGATATGCAAAAGATCTTTTATAAAATGGAGCCTCGGACGCTAAAAGCAGCTTTAAAGTTTTATTGTGGAAAAGAGATGGTGAATGCCCATGATGCCTTAGTAGATGTACGTGCGACAGTCGATGTCTTTAAAGGACAATTAGAAAAATATAATGGCGTGGATTTAGTAGATGGAGATGGGAATGTGATTCCAGCACCTGTCAAAAATGATATGCAAGCGATCCATGATTTTACAAAGGATGATCGGACTATTGATGCGACTCAACGTTTACGATATAACCCTGATGGAGTAGTTGTCTTCAACTTTGGTAAATATGTTGGTAAGCCAGTAGCTCCTATTCTTTATAAAGATAGACAATACTATAATTGGATTTTGAATAAAGAATTTTCTACTCAAGTTAAGCAGATTGTTAAAACGCTATTGAAAGAATATGAGAAGACGCAAAATGCGTAATTTATTAACCACATAGGTACATAGGTCACATAGGTTTGCTTTACTATGTGGCCTATGTACCTATGTGGCCTATGTACCTATGTGGCCTATGTACCTATGTGGTAAAAAATACTACATGGTCGTTTATTCCCAAGAATAAATCGCATGTATTTCAAAAGAATTACCAAAATTCACTAAGTACTCAGATAGCTGTACATCATAGCCAAAGCCTATCTTTAAATGGGAATCTTCTTCTAAAAAATCTAAAATAACAACTCCCGCCTCTAGATGTAAGACTTGCTTTAAAGCATTCAAATCTCTATCCAACACTTGCTGATCTTGAATCTCTGAAAGTATTGTTCCCGAGCCATATCCTGCACCTAACCAAAAATAGTCCGAAGGTTTATAACGTACATTAAAATCAATGGAGAGAGGTACGTCTTCTACATAGCGTACCCATAAGGAAGGTTCGAAAAAAGAAGATTCGCTTTCAAAAAAATCGAAATCAAAGTATCCACCTATTACAGCATAAAAATGTCTTACTTTCGTGAGCGGAAAAGAATTATTGGGATCCTCACTATCTCTTAGTGTTAAATCCAAACCAAATAACTGAGGAACAGATACCCCTGCATAAAACTTTTCATCATACAGATAATAAATACCCATTCCAAAATCTGGATAAATAATGGTCTCGGAAAAATTAGTACCATTTCCGGTGTTTGACAAAATCTCTGCGGCTATATCTACTCTGTACTGAACCATTCCTCCACTTATTCCCACAGATAAAGTTTGATCCACTCGCCCTCGTCCTATAGGAATTTGATAAGCAAAATTCCCATAAACACCCGTTGAACCGATACCACCTGTCTGGTCATTGAGTATGTATCCTCCCGTAATGAAATTGTAATCAGAAGAGATATACTGAAACTGAGCAAGAGAAGTAGTAGGCGCACCGATAAGATCTGGATCTGCCCATTGCTGTCTATGAGATACTCCTGCTATGTAAGTATTTTCGTAATTAATATAATTATTCGATAAAGTGGCAGGATTTATCTGAGTCCAACTATCCCTGTATTGTGTAAACAAGGGTAGTTGTTGAGCAGTAACTGCTATTGAAAAGAATAAACAAAATATATGGAAAAGTAAAGTTAGTCGCATTGTGTAAATTTCGGTAACGGAGTCAAAAAGTTCAAGTGTCAAGTGTCAAGTTCAATATTTGAAAATTTGATTGTCCACATTTTATATGTTTTGAACTTGAGTTTGATACTTGAATTTGAACTTCCCTTAAAATTACTACTGTTCTTTCAATAAATAAATCACTCCTTTATAAGGCACAGGTAATCCTTTTTCCTCATTTTTGATATAAATATAATAAGCGCCTTGGGGAAGATCTGTTCCCTTAAATTTATTCTCAAACCCTTCATAATCTGTAGAGGCAAAAACTAAATCTCCCCACCTATTCGTAATGTACACTTCCCGGTCTTCCCCATCTAAATGACTAAGATCAAGCGCCGTTCCAGACTCGTGAGTCATTTCCAAACTGTTTGCACAATTATTAACTTCCAATATTACAGGAACTGGATCAGATTCACAAGAACCTAATACCGTTGCATAGATAGTTGTTGGTGGTGTCAGAAATTTAGATATATCAGTGATATTCCTATCTCTGTTTTCTTCGTAATACCAATTAACAGGAAGATTAGAATTGTCATTAACTTCATTAATATATTTTGTTAAATCAAACAGACCATCAGTAGTACCTGTACCAGCACAAACACTTTTCATGATTTCATTAGCAATTGGTCGCTCCATAACATCAAAATCTAGAAAAGCAGTATCTATGCTATTGGTTGTGCGGCACTCATCTCCTTGATCTACAATAGCTGTTATTTCATATCGGCTATTACTAGTAGGAGTGACTACTATAGATCCTACATTATCTCTTATATTTCCTAAACGGCTATCCGTTTCCATTATACCATCCGTGTAATCAATATCATAAGGACCTGTACCTCCTGATAGAATATTAAAATTAATTTTCACCGCTTCTCCCTCACATACTTGAGTTATATCACTAGCTATTTCAACTCTAATCTCCTCAGTCAGTTTAGTTTGCACTTCAACAGATGCCGAACCAGTACAAGCTCGACTGTCAGTAACTGTTACCGTATAAATTCCAGGCTTAATAATACTATCTAAGTTTTGTGTTGTATCCCCTGTCTCCCATTTATATTTTTGATAGGTATCTTTTACTTTTATTTTTGCCACATCTCCTTCACAGACTTGTAAAGAACCTACAATATTTATAGAGCCTACTTCCTCTACTATTACAGGAGATAAGTTATCTATATTTTCTGTTACATTTATCATCGCGGTATCTCTACAGTTAGTTTCTTCATCTTGTACAATCAACCTATAGTTTCCAGCAGAACTCACCTCATAAGAAGAGATATCTGGTCCTTTTGCCAAAAAGTTAATAGCTTTATCTTCTGTTTTTTCCCAACAGAAGTTATCTACACTTTTTGAGTTACTTGCATCTAATAAGGTTACTCTATTTTCACAGTCTAAAACTCTTGATGTAGTATCTATATTTAAAACAATAGGATTTGGTATAGCACGAATCTGGGTAGATTCAGTAGCTATACAACCAGTAGCTTTATCTTCTACGACTAAACTATACTTGCCCGGTTTATCTACTTCTAAAATTGGCGTTAATCCTATTTGATCTCCATTTTCGTCCTCCCATCTATAGTCAAAGGCGTTGTCTATTACCCCAAATAAAATTGTTTTTTCTCCCATACAAAGATTGAGAATAGAATCTCCTGCATTATTTACATTAACAATAGGAGATTGATGTTCTGTCACTTCGAAAGAGGTAGAACCTTCACAATCAAATTCATTCGTAACAGTTACTTCATAAGTCCCTCCTCTTTCTACAAATATGTTAGGTATTGTATCCCCTGTGCTCCATTCGTAAGTAGAAAAACCTATTAAAGATAATTCTGTCGCAATAGAATCCCCACTACAAAAAGGATCAGTTACTCCAGGAGATACTTTTACAGCAGGATATGCTGCAATCACTACACTATCAATGCCTTGACATCCATTAGCATCCGTTACCGTTAAGGTATAAGTATCTGGCTCAGTGATAAAAATGATAGATGAAGCAACAAGATTATTAGTAGATACAGCAGCACTCCAAGCATAAGTAACAAAACCCTCTTCTGCGATTAAAGAATTAAATCCCATAGTACACATAGCGGAATCTTGCATAACAATACTTGGTTTAAAAGCCGCTTGTTCTTCTACTTGTACCTGTGCGGTACTAGTACATCCAATTATATTGGATACCGTTACCTCATATGTTCCTGCGTCTACATCTATGGAGGACGATGTTTCCCCATTACTCCAAATATAGCTAGCATAGGTAGTATCTAATCCAAGATTAGCAGTCTCTCCTATACAAGTAGTTGCTCCAGTTATACTTGGTTGCAAAAGAGGTACATCCACTACATCTATAGATACTTCTCCTGTACAACCAGCTGCGTTAGTCACTATTAATTGATACGTTCCACTTGAAGTGACAAACAATTCTTTAGAAGTAGCACCCGTTGACCAAATATAACTGGCATAATCATTATCGGCACTAATAAGCGTAAAACTACTTTGACATATAAAATCATCTCCAACTATTTGTGGAAATAATATGTCATTTTCTATTACAGCTATTGTTGCTTCTCCTGTACAGCCCGCAGCATCCGTAACCGTTAAAGTATAATTGCCTGCTGAATTTACAGGAATAGTACTAGTGGTTTCTCCTGTACTCCACTCGTAACTATCGTAATCATCATCTGCTCTAAGTATTGTCGATTCCCCTTCACAAAGTGCAGTATTACCAACAATCTTTAAATCAATACTAGGAGATTCAGTTACAAGAAAAGAATCTATTGCTGTACAGTTATTGGCATTTGAAACAGTTACATAATAAGTATCTGGTTCAAAAATTAAAGTTGTTTGAGCAATCTCTCCTGTCGACCATAGGTATTGATCAAAGTTTTCACTAATGGATAAAGAACTTAGTGTTCCTTTGCACACAAGCGCATCGCCAACTATTTCTGGTACTGGCCTTGCATTTTCTTCCACAATAAAAACCATATCACTAGTACAGCCATTTTCATCTGTTACTGTCACAAAATAATTCATTGCTTCACTGGTCTTTATAAAAGAGGTATCTTCTCCAGATGCCCATTGGTAGCTCGTAAAACCTTCCAAGGCTTGAAGGGTAATGGTATCTCCCTCACAAAAGGCAACCTTTTCCTCTGCAGGAATAATTGGCCCAGTTAATTCCGTAACGGTATGTGTTAATTGATTTTCGCAACCATTATCATTAGTTACGGTAACAGTGTAAGCTCCTGCTGTATCGACTATAATTGTTTGAGTATTTGCCCCCGTAGACCACATATAGTTTACATAATTTTCCATTACTGCTATCGTCGTCCTTCCATCTTTACAAATAGAAGTATCTCCATTTAATGTTAAAATGGGTTGCGGAATTTCTGTAAGCGTTTTAGTTGTTGAAGAAGTACATCCATTTTCATCTGTTACTGTTAATCCATAGGTTCCAGCAGCTGATGCTAGTATAAAAGATTCGCTCTCCCCTGTAGACCAATCATAAGTATTATTTAAAGGACTACCTAATAAAGAAATAGGAATACCTGTGCAGATTGTAGAGTCTCCATTAATCATAGCTGAAGGTGGCACTAGTATTTCTATTGTAAATGCCATCACGGAAGAACAATTATTCGCATTAGTAACTGTTACCTCATAATCTCCTGGTGTTGTAAAAATTACTTCTTGGTCAGTATCCCCTGTACTCCAATTATAAGTAGAAAAAATAGTATCTACGGCTAAAATAGTATTTCCATCTGGACAAAAAGATTTGTTCCCTAATACGGAAAAAGATGGCAATGGCGTAACCATGACGTTTGTAGAATTAACAGCTACACAACCTGTGCTGCTTGTTACTGTAACCGCGTAAGTGCCCGTGCTATCTACTTCAATAGTTGACATAGAAGATCCCGTTGACCAAGCATAGGAAGCATAATTACCTATAGCACTTAGCTGAGATACCTCCCCTTCACAAAAAGAAAGGTTCCCTTCTATTTCTGGAGTTTCAATATCGTCTCCTCCAAGCACCTCTATTGATGCTTGATTAGTACATCCGTCTGAATTAGAGACCGTCAGCGTATAAATTCCTGGAATAGCTACTTCTACTAAGGTATTTGTTCCAAGCATATTCCCTGTAGCATCTGTCCAAGCATAAGTTATATCAGCTCTAGAATTAAGACTATATACTGTAGCTATATCATTATCGCAGTCTAAATCATTTGTTTTAGCTATAAAAATATCAGGAGACTCTGACGCTACTACTTCTATTGAATTCATTGCAGTACATCCCATATCATTGGAAACTGTAACACTGTAAGTTCCCGTATTATTAATTACTATAGTGTCAGTTGTTTCTCCTGTTGACCAATTATAATTAGCATAAGTATCGTTCAAACCAAGAGTCGTATTCGTTCCCGTACAAACAGTCGATATACCTGTAATTGTAGGATCTAAAACGTCAATTACTAAATTGCTTGCTAACAGGGTTAGATTAGGGGCTAAAGGGTTTGTTACTTCTATCGTAAAACTCCCCGCACTAAAAGGACCAACGCCATCAAATGAAATTTGATTAATATTAGAAACAGTAGAAAAATTAGTTCCTCTCGCCCAAAAGTATCGACTTCTAGTTTCTGGGCCATAAAATGGTATATCAATTAATTCGTCAAATTTAGGCTGAATGACAATAGTGTCTCCAACCTGTAGGCAAAGGTATAAATCTAGATCTATGGTTTGGTTATCATACTTTGTTAGTATGTTTCTATTAGGAATAATATCATCAAATGTAAAATGATTGCCACTGACATCAAATGATCGACTAGGGTTACCAACAAACTTTAACGAACTGATATCAGGTAAGCTATCTAATTTATTGTTTTGTAAGTTCAACTGTAATAAGCCTCCACCAAGCCCAGAGACTGTGCTATTCCTTCCCATCATAGCAATTGTTTCAGGCACTGTTCCAGAAAAACAATTGTTTGATATATCAAATAGGACGACTTTTTCTAAGTTATCAACATTAGCGGGAATTACTCCTTCTAACTTATTTCCCCTTAGATGAAGAATTAGTAATTCAGGAATGTCCATATATTCAGTAGGCAAGGTTCCTGTAAATCCATTGTCATGAAGTGCTAATTGCACCAAATTATTCATGTTCCCAATTTCAGGAGGAAGCGGTCCTTCTAATTCATTATTTTGTAGGAGTAGAACTACAAGATTACACAGATCATCTAAGCCCGCTGGAAGAGGTCCTGTGATATCATTATGAGGGAGCATTAATGTATTTAGCGCACATAGTTGATTTAGACTAGCGGGTAGAGTACCCGTTACACCTACTCCATCGCCTCCATTATAAATTCCTGACCACAAAATAATTTCTGTGACACAACCTGCTTGATTTGTTCGCACGCCATGCCAATTTCCCATTTGATCTTGGGCATCAGGTGCATTAATATTCCAGGAATTCCCCGCATTGGGAACATCAAAGTTTGCACTATTATCAATTAAACTTTGATATTTACTATTAGGTACTAAATTCCAATTTGCACCATTATTATTATTATAAAATTCTTGTAATACGGCGAGATCGTTATCTTTATTACAACTACACGGGCAAGCAGCCTCTGATTCTTGTTCTAAGAAGAGGATGGATGGATCATCAGCACTCCATAAAATAAAGCAACTAGTTAGTAGCAAAAAAATTAGCGTAGTCGTTTTTTTCATGTTATTTAGTTGTGAATATCCATTCAGGAATGAAGAGGAAAGGTCTTAAAACGTAAGCTTTAAACATAACCTTAAAAAAAACATAAAGGAGTAGGAAAAACAATCAGAAAGCTATACTAGAAAAAGCTGAAGCAGCTATCGAAACTGTATAGTTAGGCAAAAAGTGAGAATAAATTGGTCGTTTTAAGCTAGTCATTTTTTACGCTAAGATGAAGGAGTGTAAGCTCCTGAACCGCAAAGCGGATGGG
>JALZWC010000271.1 GCA_023300255.1 Saprospiraceae bacterium
CAGTCAAAGTATCAACAATTATCCTTCATTAAAGCAAAAACTAAGAACAAAATAAGCTACCCTAAATTACGAACTTATTCCATACACATTCCTTAGTTAGCACGACTCCATCTAATACCTATCTCTTAGCTCCTGACACCTGAGTAGTTACAAAAATTATGCTTTATTCTCTGTGCTTTTATTCATTCTACCCTTTGTCTTTGCCGCTTTTTCCGCTGCTAATTTAGCTTTCCTTTTTCCTTTTGTCTTCGACGCTTTCTCTGCAGCTTTTACCGCATTAATTACACCTCCAGAAACACTTAGTTGACTAAATGGAACCAACGTGTCTGAATCGCCAGGTTTACCAACCTTTTGATTTAATGGAACAACAGATTCCATTAAAATAGACTTCACTTGTCTAGCAGATAATTTCGGAAAATAAGATCGGATTATTGCTGCCACACCTGCTACTACAGGGGATGCCATACTAGTACCTTGTGCATCGCCGTAGTTGTTATCAGGAGTAGTCGAATAGATAGCTACGCCAGGTGCGAATAAATCAACATTAGTCTTTCCATAGTTAGAAAAATTAGCTGCTGCCTTATTTCCACTTTCCCAAGAAAGCGCTCCTACTTCAATCCAATTTCTTGCTTCTTTTTTCCCAAAGAACTTTTTCTTCTCAAATTTATCATTTGGAAAGTTATTAGATATATCCGTGTTTTCATGAGAGTTTCCAGCTGCATGTACTAATAGCACATCTTTCTTCTCCGCATAACGCACTGCATCATCTACAATTTTTTTGTTCCAAGAAAAACCTTTACCAAAACTCATATTAATAATAGATGCCCCGTTATCTACTGCATATCGAATAGCATTTGCTACATCTTTATCTCGCTCATCTCCATCAGGTACTGCTCTTACAGACATAATCTGTACATTGTTAGCCACGCCATCCATACCAATTTCATTATTTCTAACAGCTGCAACAATACCTGCTACATGCGTACCGTGAAAAGCATCAGGTCCTTCTACATCATTATTACCGTAAGATTTCTCTGTTTGGTTAGCATAGTTATCTCCAACAATACTTTGTCTAGGATCAAAATCTGGATTATACTGATAATTTGCTTGAGTATCATAATAATCCAATGCACCTTGGATTTGTGAGTTATAAAATTCCTTGATTTCATCTACAGAAGCAAATTCTTGTCCTTGAGATAAAACATCAGAAACAATATTCTTCCCAACAATAAGACTTCGGTTGTCGCCTGGTTCTACTGATTTAATATTCTCTGCATTAGGAACTTTACCATCTAATACTTTATTCAATTCGTCCAAAGCATCCATAATAATCAGCTTCGTACTTTCCATCTGTGCTAACTGTTCAGAAGCTCCTTGGCGAGTTTCTTCTACTGTTTTCTCCATTTTCTTATAACTAGCATATAGTTCTTTGTCTTTTGTCGACAAGCTAGCAACAGATACATCTTTGAATTTCTTGTGGTACTTTCTGTATAATCTAGTTACTTCCAAATTATCTTTATCGATGTTACCATTTTTGCCCCCAATAAAGTTCCAGCCATGAATATCATCTATATACCCATTCTTATCATCGTCAATGCCATTACCCGGAATTTCTCCTGGATTGACCCACATAATATCTTTTAAATCTTCATGCTCGGCATCTACACCAGAATCAATAATAGCCACAATGACTGTTTCTCCTTTCTTATTTTTTAGCAAACCATTATATAGTTTGTTAGAACTAACACCCTGAACCCCTGCTTCGTCCGCATCGAGATTAAACCAATTATCAGGAGCTGATTCTTGTGCAATTAGCGCAGTAGAAGATATTACTGTTAAAAAAAATACAAAAGATTTTAAATTCATTTAACTTTGATTTATAATTTTTTATGGATTGTTGATAGAAGTTATTTTTAAAACCATACAGGTTTTAGAATGGAGAAGCGAGAGCAGAGAATAGAGATGTATTTCGTTTAAAACCAAGGAAATCGCGTCGTTTTTTAAACGAAATACGTCTCTACTCTCGATTCTCTGCTCTCGATTCTATTTTTTGTATGGTTTCAAGGAAATCATTTAAAATAAAACCGTTTCAAAGGCATAGAAGTTTATTTCATTCATTAGGCATTTTTTGAAATAAAATCTAGTAGGGAATTATTATTACTGGATATAACCTATTTTCTTACCAAAATATTGGAAATACTGATGAATTCTAAGGATTTTATCCTTGAACATTTATTTCCGTCAATGTATAGACGAAAAAAAAGGCAAAAGTAAAGCTTAACCTCTAAAAATTATGAAAATAAACCAATTTCTTATCGCTAGTTTAAAAAATATAGTCCTTATTTTGTTATTATTAGGTGGTAGTCAATTTCAAAGCCAAGGTCAGACACTAGAGTTAGGTGTACTAGTTGGTGGAGCAAACTATCAAGGAGATTTGGCATCTAGTGAATTTAATGTATTGAGGCAGCAAATCAATTTTGGAATAGGTGGTTTCCTAAGATATAATTTTAATGATCAATTAAGCTTGCGATTACAAGTACTTACGACTGATTTAGTTGGAGAAGATTCTTTGTCTTCTTTTCCTCAACTCAAACAAAGAAATCTTCGATTTTTCTCTCCTTTAACAGATGTAAGTCTGCGAATGGAATGGCATCCTTTAGCTACTATTTTCGAATCTGAATCAATTGTTTCCCCCTATATATCCCTTGGCGGTAGTTTTTTCACCTTCAACCCACAAGCCGAATATGAAGGAATTACTTATGAATTGCATCCATTGCGAACGGAAGGACAAGGTTTTCCTGGATATGATACCAAACGATATGAATTATACAACTTTAGTGTATTATTAGGTGGAGGAATCAAATTTAAGATCAACGATGACTTTACCATAGGAGTAGAACTTGTGACTCAATACACCTTTACGGATTACTTAGATGATGTGAGTACCACTTATGCAGAGTATGAAGATCTGATTGTAGAGGAAGGAGTGATTGCTGCAAATTTAGCCTATCAAGCAGATGATTTTTTTAATACTACTAATGGCTCTCCTGCACGAGGTACAGTAAGAGGTAATCCTAATAGTAATGATTGGTTTTTAACTGGAGGTATCACTATCTCTTACTCCATTATCAATCCTGATCGATTGGGTGGTGGTCGAGGGGCTATAGGTTGCCCTACTTTCTAGGTAGGGAGTAATGGGTCTTTCTGCGAAAGCTTCATTGAATTAAAGGAACACGGAGTGAGGCACAGAATATAAATTACAAGTGCCAGTCGAGGGAAGGGTGATTGGTTCTGACAAAATCATAAATCATAGTTCATAAATCTACTAATTAGGCAAAAGCAGACTGATTTATGATGTATGATCTGATCACACAATCTAAATTTTAGGGTAAAGTCAGTCCCATTGCCTGCCAACGACGACAGTCAGATTCAAAAACTTCGTGTCTCGGTGTTCTAAAAACACTGAATCTATAGTCCTAATGCATTGACCGCAAAATGATCGCAAAGTAAGTGTCAATTATACAGGGCCGAACCTGTCGGGCCGCTAGACAGGTTCGGCCCTGTAAAAACAGTATTAAAATCAATTGCTATCATTTTGCGGTCAATGTCCTAATTCCGTAGGAATGTATCTTGAAAAATAGTCTCGTTCCCACGGTCATCGGTAATCACCAATTTAAAAACATGTTCCCCCTTACCAGTTCTATTATCAAAAGAATGGACTAATTTATTATTTTTTTCATCTAATGTCAGTAACACCCATTTATTATCTATATAGCCTTTATATTTAATAGCTTTAGCTTTACCACCAATTGGCATACCATCCTTTATTTTAAAAGACATACTATAAGCACCCGTCATATCTTTCTTAAAAGAACTTGGTTCTATAGTGGGTGGCGTATCATCAATCGTGATGCAGAAATCCCCTAAGGATCGGACTTTCGCAGTTAACCAACCATTTTTCCATTTACCACCTTGACTAATCATCTTTTCTCCGTCACAGTAAGCAATAACCGCTTTATCTTTTAAATGATTGGGCAAGTTGGTCGGCTTGATGGCAATAGTATAATAACTGTGTAAAGGCACTATTGGCGTACCAACATGATGTAATAAAGAAAACACATCGGCAGAATTATCGATCGTCGTTTCATATTTCAAATAGGTATTTTCGTAAAAAACACCTTTAGGAAAATCCACTTTAATATCTCCTAGATTAATTGAATTTGCTTCGTTCCATTGTAAAGGATAATTGTAATTTTTAGCTTCTGGTGGCGACACCTCTCCTCTTTTCACCCAAAATTCAAAGATGCTTTCATTTCCATCCACATCCTTTGCTACCATTTTAATTGCTGCAGCTTTGTTTTTATGCAAATCAACAAAGCCTTCTTTTTTATTATAAATAGATAATTTATTTCCAGGTAATGGATAACATCTATTAAAATAGGCTTTATTGGAAACTTGCTCTTTATAATCCAAATGACAATTGATATATCGGCTTTCAGAGAAGGCAAAGGTTTCCATATCAAAACTGTGTTCTAATACCTCATTCTTATACATATCCAGTGAATAAATACCATTCCAGTTATTTACGCCATCGTGATGATCATACACTTTCAATGCAAAACCTGCTCTCCACGCGCCTATTGTTAGGGTATCTCCATTAATAGTATACCGGTTTCCATTCTTTTGCAAGTCGTAGGTTTTAGCGGATAGGGTCTCCTTTTTATCATTCAAGGAATACACTTTTAATTGGTGCATTTTAGGCGCAATATGGTCTTCCATCTTCAATCCAAATAATAGCGGATTGATAGGTTTCTGCGTTTTATTATCTCTTATTTCAAAATGTAGATGTGGCCCAAAAGAACGTCCAGAAACCCCTAGTTTTCCTATTTGTTCTCCTTTAGTTACTTTAAATGTTTCAGGGCCTAAGTATAAATCTACATTCGCTGATTTCTTTTCATACTGTTGTTTTTTGACATAGGCCGCTACGGATTTACTAAAGTGCTGCATGTGTGCATACACCGTCATATATCCTTTAGGGTGTACAATGTATAATGCATTCCCATATCCACTAGAAGACACCTTAATACGGGCGATATATCCATCTGCTGTTGCATACAATGCCTGTCCTACTTTTCCGTTTGTTGCTTTTATATCAATACCAGAATGCAAATGGTTAGATCGTAATTCTCCGAAAGTCCCAGATAATCGAATAGGTTGATCTATTGGGGATCTAAAGTAATCTTGAGGATATTTATTAAAAGGAGTGCTTGGTTCCTTAGAAAAGCCCAATAGAATAATACTTAGTATTAAGATGAAATAGTTTCTCATTAAATATATGTCAGTCAGAATGGTTAATTACGATCTGTATTAAAGTTGTACACTACTAGACATGAGAATAGAGATAAATTTCGGGCAAGTTTACCGAACAACCACAAGTAGCTTACATTTTTAATGCTACGAAATATTGTCCGCTTTAAGAAACCTTACACTTTGCCTTACTCTTCTCGTAGCCAGCTCACGGGTTTCTCAAAGCTTTGCGAACTCCGTGAGCTGGCTACGAGAAGAGCAAGAGTTCTTAAAGCCTATTCGTTGCTTCTCTAATTCCATCGAAAGGCAAGAAGTGTCAACTATTTAGATAAACTTGACAAATTTCGATAAGTTTATCTAAGGCAAAAAGTGAGAATAAATTGGTCGTTTTAAGCTAGTCATTTTTTACTCTAAGGAATTCTGAAAAACTAAGCATAGCTGGGCTACGGTTCTTT
>JALZWC010000272.1 GCA_023300255.1 Saprospiraceae bacterium
TCCTCCACAGATTCCATGAATTTTTTAAACTTAGAATCATCCATAAAAATACTATCTTCCCCACCATCTAATATACCTTCTGCCAAGCCTGATTTGAAAGCTAACACATCCAGCATTCGATGTTCTATAGTTCTTAGTGAAACAAGATTGACTACCTGCACATCATTCTTTTGACCTAAGCGATAGACTCTTGCGATCCGTTGTTCGAGTACGGCTGGATTCCACGGAATATCCAAATTAATCACCATAGAGGCAGATTGTAGATTCAATCCCACCCCACCTGCATCTGTTGATAAAAATATTTTACAGTCTGGATCTTCTCGAAAAGTATCTAATAATTGTCCTCTATTTTTACTGGGTACAGAACCGTTTAAATGGACAAAGCCGATGCCCTGTTCTTCCAATTCTTGTTCGACTAATGTCGTCATGCGATGCCATTGGCTAAAGATGACAATCTTATCATTAGGGTTTTCTAGTCGCTCCTCTAGAATATCCATTAACTCCGCAATCTTCGTATCATGCCTCGTCTGTTGGTCGATAATGTAAGTACTATCGCAAACCATGCGCATCATATTCAAGCAAATCATCAAAGACTTTCGATCTTTTTCTGGCAGAAAACCTAAGCGTTTCCACTTAGAAATAATTCTTGCGACCTGATCTCCATACTCTCGATGAACTTCATCTTGCATTTTGGTCATTGGAACGTATAAGATCTTATCTCGTCGTTGCGGCATCTGCTTGATGACATTCTTTTTGATCCGTCGAATCATCACCGACTTCAAGGTTTCACCAATGCTGTGTAAACCTTTATAGCCCTTAACTTTACCGCTCTCTTCCTGTATTTTATGTTTAGCTAAAAACCCAAACAAAGGGCTTAATTTATAAGGATTAACAAACTGAATAATAGAGTATAATTCCTCTAATTTATTTTCTAAAGGTGTACCTGTTAAAACCACACAGTAAGGCATGGTCAATTTCTTTACACTCCGAGAAATTTTAGTTTCCCAATTTTTAATTCGTTGTGCTTCATCTAAAATTACTAAGTCTGCATTTAAATTATTTAATTTGTGAACATCCCTAGACACAATATTGTAGGTCATAATCATATAAAAACTTTCATCGCTTTTATAGATTTCTTCGCGCTTTAAAGGATTTCCTTCTAAGACTAAAACGGTACTATCTGTAAATTTTTCAATCTCTGCTTTCCATTGATATTTTAAAGACGTAGGGCAAATTATCAATGTTTTACTAATGCCCATTTCTTTTCTCAATAACTCTGCTGTCGCGATTGCCTGTATCGTTTTCCCTAAGCCCATTTCATCGGCAATCAAACTTCTTCCTGCTTTGGCAGCAAATAACACTCCTTTTCTTTGGTAGGAAAATAAGGTAGCATCTATCAAACCCGTTAAACTTTCAGGGTCTCTTTCATAGTCTTCTATTTTGTCATGACGTACGATGCGTTCTCTTGTTTCTATGACTAAAGGTAAGACATCCTCATAGCATCTAAAGTCATCACTAATGGCTCTAGCCTTTTTTAAAAAAGTATTGAACTTCTTAGCTCCTGCTTCTTTTAATGCGCCCGTGGCATCAAAATAATCTCTAGCCAAACCACGATAAGCTTCTTTATTATCCGCCCCGTATCGGATTCTAATCTCTGGCTCATTACCATAATACACAAATACAGAGGTATGCGTACGTTCGGGAGACAGTGCTTCGAAGTGTTTTTTCAGGCCGTAGGAATGTCGTAATTTGTGGATGGTCCATTCGATATGCTTACAAGTACCAAGCGTGTTGGTACGAAAATCCATGCAGGAACAATAATTGCCGTTTGGTTCTAAAGATCGAATGGCTACTTTGTTGGTACTATTGGATTCTGTATTGATGACCGTAAAATCAGAGTACAATTTATGCGCACCATTATTAGTCAAAATATATGCTTCTGCTTGTTTTTTGTCTTGTGCGAACTGTCGACGTAGTTGAATTTGCCAAGCCTCCAATGTCATTTTATCTGGCTTGGTAATTTTACTGACTTTTTTCTCTTTTACTTCTTTTTTCGGTGCTTTTTTCTTAGCCATGTTATTATTTTATGCCTTGAAAGGTAATCGTTTTCTCCACAGTCTATTGAAATACATTTAACCATTAAGCATCGGCAAACCAATACTCAACAGCTGAAACGTAAGATAAGCGAATTCGAAGAGTTAAAAAAAATATTTAGGCAGAAAAATGCAGTCCTTTCTTGAAAGCATTCAAACTTTCAATAAGTTCATCTCCCTTCTCTACGTTGTCCTAATGTTCAGTAATATACTTTTTCACCACGGATTCACAGATTGCAAGTATTTAAGTAGGTCGAATCAATTAAGTGAAGTATAAAGTAGTAAGTATGAAGTATGAAGTATGAAGTCGTAAGACGTTGACAACCAATATTTAAAAAATCATTAGGGCTACCCGTCTAACATTGTTCATTTATTAAAAAAGGACGTAAATACTTTTAGACGAAAATTCGTTATTTTCTAGTAAAAAATCAGGAACTCCCCCCGACCCTCTCTTAAGAAGAGGGGGAGTCGTCTACGAAGGGAGATCTTCAATCGTAGACGACTCCCTCCCTTTTTAAGATTAGCGATTGCTTTTGCCTAGAGGCAAAAAGAGCACAGACAGGGTTGGGGTGGGTTCCCTGCTAGGGCTGAACAGTAGTGAACAACATTAGACGGGTAGCCATTATAATGGTTTACTTTATTTTGACACTTTTACTAAACGGGGAATTTATAAACATCGACAAGAAAAGTCCTAAATATTTCTTTCGATTAGTTGATTTTTTTATTTTGCAAACATTTCATACTTTAGTTTCTAATCAGTAATATCCTGCGTAAATATGGCAGAAATTGTATTGAAAAGATTGATCAGAAAAAGTCTGACGGCTGACAATGAAATGATCTGACGGCTGATTTCTATGGTACGTACTTGCTTTGCCAGCTTAGGAACGATGAAATAATAAATTAACAAAATGATAAAATCAAATTTCTTTTTCTGCCTTTGTCTACTACTTGGCTTTCAACTAAGCGCACAAGAAAGTCGGCAATTGCCGGCAGATACTATGATTAAAACAAAACATAGTACGACGATCAAAGGACAGTCACTTTCCTATACCGCTACTACGGGCACACAACCTGTATGGAATGAGGATGGACAACCAATTGCCGCCTTATTATATACCTATTATGAACGAGATGGTATTAAGGATAGATCCTCAAGACCACTAGTCATCTCCTTCAACGGAGGGCCAGGTTCCGCATCGGTTTGGATGCATGTCGCTTATACGGGTCCTAAAATTCTAAATATAGATGATGAAGGTTATCCAGTACAACCCTATGGGACGAGGACTAATCCTTATTCTATTTTAGATGTGGCAGACATTGTTTTTGTCAACCCCGTGAATACAGGCTATTCTAGAATATTGGATAAAGACGCCAAAAGAGAGACCTTCTTTGGCGTAAATGCAGATATTAAATATCTAGCAGAATGGGTGAATACTTTTGTGAGTAGAAATAATAGATGGTCATCTCCTAAATACCTTATTGGAGAAAGCTATGG
>JALZWC010000273.1 GCA_023300255.1 Saprospiraceae bacterium
CGGTTTACCGTAAAGCTTATACATTAGACTGTTGTAACTTGTGGCTGTTTAAGAAAAATACGTAGTTATACGTATTTTTTACTAGTAAAATAAGAAGTAGCTTTGTAACATAACTCTTACAAGGTATTAGTAATAATAAACTTACTATAACCTGGTGTATTTAAGGGATATCAATAACAAAAGTTACTATATAACACGTTGTAAAACATTTGACGAAAAAATAATTAATTAATGGCAAAATATTTAAGAACATCAAGCATATCTGCTGAATTAGAAAATTTAATCCGAGATGCACGAAAAGAACTTTATATAATCAGTCCATACCTAAAACTTTCGGACCAAGTAAGAGAGCTTTTAAATGATAAAGAGAGAGAAAAGGTTGAAGTACGAATAGTGTTCGGAAAACAAGAACTTGCACCTAAAGAAATGAGTTTTTTAGAAGAATTAAAATACGTTCGTCTTTACTTCTCTAAAAACCTGCACGCGAAATGTTATCTAAATGAAAGTAAAATGATAATTGCATCAATGAATCTTTATGAATTCTCACAACAAAATAATCGAGAAATGGGAATTTTAATTGATACTGAAAACGAAGAAGACAAAAAAGTCTATAATGATGCCACGAAAGATATTGAATCAATGATTCATAATAGCGAAGATTTCTCATATGTAAAAGCTCCTCAAAAAACATCGCAATCTGAAGTTAAATCTAATGTTATTTCTCAATCTAAACCGAAAACTAATTTTTCCAACTCGAAATATAAAACAACAAAAGAATTATCTCAAGAAACTGGACTTAGTAGCAGAAAAATTAATTCTACTCTTGTTGACAAGAAGTTGATGTACAAAAAAGATGATGACTGGTTTACTACCAAAAAAGGGAAAGAATTTGGCGGAATTGAAAAGGAAGGACAATATGGTCGTTTTGTAATTTGGCCAGATGAAATTAAGACAGATATTGCGGAATAAAACATTTTACAACAACGTGTATAAAAAATCGCTTAAATAAGGCTTAAAACAAAGTGAGTTGCCTATTTTTATTATCATTTTCTTGCGGAAAATCTAAGGATATAATAAACGCGACTTTCCATACACAATACCGTTAGCCTTTATTAAGAACAATGAAAAACACTACTCAAAATATTATTAATTGGTTTAATAGTGAAACTATCGAAAATCAGCTAAACCTATTGCGTGAAAATAGTCCAAAATATGAACAATCTGAAACAACTGTTTTAGAAGCACTAGATGAATTAGATTTTGTAAAACAATTAATAGTATCATCAGTTGAGAAAGATGTTTTCGAAAAAATCACATTCAATAAAAGAAATCAAATATTTGCGAATTTGAACAATATTAATAACTATTTAAATCAATTAGCTCGTTGGAACTATGATTCAAATAATAGTCAAGCAAAGTCACAAGTAAATGCCATAATTACAACAATTCTAGGACTAAGAGATATTGTCGATTCGTCATTCCTTTCTCAAAAATTAAAAGGTTATTATAATTATGCAGAACAAACAAAAGAATTAAATAAAATTAAAAGAAGGTATAATAACTTAGTTAAGGACATTAGCAATGCTGAAGTAATAAATCGTAAAACAATTGGAGCAACTGAAACTATAAATGAAAAGGCAGATGTGTTAATTAATAAGATTACTGAGTTAGAAAAAACTTCAACATCAACTTTAAATCTAAAAAATCAAATTGAAAATTTATATAACAAAATAAATTCAAACCTTCAAGAGATAGAAACTAAAAAGCTCACAATTAACTCATTACATCAAAATTCAGAAAATATAGAATCGACTTTTGAAGCGATTGAAACAAAACTAAAAGAAACACAAGAAAATTCTGAAACTAGAGCCAACGATTTTTTACTTCAAAAAGAAATTGAATTTAATACAAAAACAGATGGGTTTGATTTAAAAACTACAAATATAATTACAAAAAATACTGAGTTACAAAAGAAGGTGAATTCACTTCTTGAAGGAGCAAATGCAGGTCGATTATATAAGTCTTTTCATTGGCGAAAAAGACAATTAGAAAAAGGTTTATGGTTTTGGTTAGCAGGTATTGCAATCATAAACATTAGTTTGGTTGTACTGACTTTGTTAATTTTAAATGGAAATGATAGTATTGGAATTGAAAAATTAGACTCAACAAATTTGAACGGAATGTTCTATATGAAATTATTAATATCAGTACCATTAATAATTTTAGATTTTTTCTTTATAAAGCAATACAATTCGAGAAGAGATTTAATTGAAAAATACAGTTTCAAATCAGTTTTATCATTATCTATTTTAGCATATAATGAAATGCTAAAAGAAAATAAAGATGATGACGTATCACAGCAGTT
Source organism: Saprospiraceae bacterium (assembly GCA_023300255.1). Classification (GTDB taxonomy): domain Bacteria; phylum Bacteroidota; class Bacteroidia; order Chitinophagales; family Saprospiraceae; genus JAFMDF01. Next base: position 2,366 of record JALZWC010000273.1, read on the forward strand.
TATAATTGAAACAGTTGAAAGGATATACGAATCGCCTTTTGAAACGAAAAAATTAACAAAAAAAGAATTAGATATAGTTAATAGTTTAGCGAAAAAAGGGTTAGAACATTTGGATAAAGTCACTAATGGAGCTATTAAATCAGCAATTGGAGAATAAACAAAGGCTAAACATCGTATGAAAATAATAAGGCATTTGTGCTAAACAGAAAGGTCTGTGTATATTAACAAAATCCGCTAAATATAAAATTTGGCGTTTATAATAAAAAAGATAAAAGCAAAATATTTATATTTAGCTAAGTTATAAACCGAAACGAAAGTGCTTATCACCTGCCCTACGTTTCTTATACTGAGCGTTGTAGGTAATTAAAAAAATGGTAGTTTATAAATATAGAGGAGGGAATTTTGAAAGGGATTTAGAATCTCTTGAAAACAACTCTTATTGGGCACCTAAATTTGATGATTTAAATGACCCTTGCGAAACATTAATAAATACAGATAGATTAACAACCCAATCTAGAACATTTTCAACATTTTTTGGAAAAGAAAAATCTGAACAATTTTTAGAATTCGAAAAAGCGCTTCATAATTTATTTGAAGTTAAGAAAAAAGGAATTGGAATATATTCACTTTCAAAAACTTTTAAAGATGAGTTACTTTGGTCTCACTATGCTGATAGTCATAAAGGTTTTTGCATAGAATATGATTTAGAATTATTAGCTAATAGTTATAAATCATTTAAAACCTTTTCATTTCCAGTTAATTACACCGATAAACCACCTGAATATGGAATAAAAGATATAAATAACACTAAAAGTGAACAAATTATACAAAAACTAGCAGGATATAAATCAAAAAGATGGAATTATGAACAAGAACACAGAATAGTTACAGGATTCTATGGAGAACACCCATACAATCCAGCTTGTCTTAAATCCATTTATTTTGGGTTGAATATGGAAAAATCTGAAAAAGAAATAATAAAGGAAAGGCTAAAATGTAGGAATATCCAATTTTATCAAATAATTCAAAAGCATAATTCTTATAAATTTGATGCTGTAAAAGTAAATAACTTAAAAGAGGAAAGACATAGTTATCTTAAAGAAATACCTTCAGAAGTCACTAAAGACAATCCAGTTCAATATAAATTGAGTATAATAAATTATATTCGAGAAATAAAAGCAATAGTAGATATTGAATTAGAATCTAAAATTGAGAAAGAACAATTGGAATGGATAGCTCAACTTTTGAGAAATCAAATGTTTAGAAAACCGAAAAGACTATTTATTATGTATTATATTAAAAATAAGGACGATAGCGATGTTGCTTGGGCAACTACCCACTTTGTAGATTCTGATTTGAAAGTGACAATAAATGATTTCGGTCAAGAATAACTAGCTACAACACCATATATAATCAATTGCTTGGCTATCCTCTACTTGGAAATTCCTTCATAATTTCCTCTGGTTCGTTTCTTTTACTAATTTAGTTCTAGCCAACCCAAATAGCATTAAACAACAAAGTTAGCCATAATTATGAACGGAACGATATTTGAGGATATTTAAGAAACTAACATTATGAAAAAAATCATACTTCTTTTATTACTGACTTTCGGAATGAATTCTGCATTTGCGGAATGCTCAATGAGTGCGATGTATTTCTTTCCAGAAACAAAAGAAATTGGCTTGAATTCAAAATTCATCATTCAAGGATATGCGTTTAGTCAAAAAACAATAAAAAGTTTTAAAAACAGAAAAGTATACCTTGAAAGTGAAAATGGAGAATTAATTGAACTGAATCTTCAAGAATTTTACACTGGACAAATGCAATTAACTCAAGCTATTTTTTGTCCAACATCGGAATTAAGGCCTAATACAAAATACTTTCTTAAATACTCTGACCAAACCGAAAATGAAGGAAGAGAAATGAAACAATACAACAGAGAGAAAAAAGAAAGAGAAAAAGTTTATTGGAAAACAACGGACAAAAAAGGACTTAAAATTCTGAATTCCAACCTCAAAGTTGAATTTGAAAAAACCGAAGTTATCCAATATGGTTGTGGACCATCTGCGAATGCAATTTTTGATGTGAAAAATAAATCAGAATCTGAAATTTGGTACAAGACAGAAGTTGTTGACTTAAGCACTAACAATAAAAAAGTATTTTACATTAAAGAATGGAATGGTAAACTAAATGTTGGACACGGAATGTGTGCAGGAGCATTTACTTATAAAAATAAAGGGAAATATAAAGTTAGATTCGCACCAATGAATACTGATGGAAAATCATTAAAAACAACTGATTGGAAAACATTTGAAAGTCCGTTTATGAATTACAAAAACCCATTCGGAAATTAAAAACACTATGGTTAACATGCGTATATAACAAATAAAACCTTAGTTTAAAACAACTAACCTTAAACAACAACGTTAGCAAACATACCTCTCATAACGAACAACAAAACAAGAGTCCCAACAAACAATACACTAAAATGGACCAAAAAAATAATGACAACAACAAACCAACTGATAAACAGAAACAAACAGATGAGCTTTCAGAAACAGGATTAAATCCTCAAGCAAATAAAGAAAAGCCTACTAAACGCATACGTAGACAAGCTACTGAAGCACAACTAAACAATCCGTTTCATGGTGTAAAACTGGTTCAGGTTTTAGAACGTCTGGTAGCATATTATGGTTGGGAATATTTGGCAGAGCGTGTAAATATTCGCTGTTTTATGTACAATCCTACAATGAAATCAAGCTTA
>JALZWC010000274.1 GCA_023300255.1 Saprospiraceae bacterium
GCAATCCCTTGTGGTTGCCCCTGCTAAGTAGGGCAACCACAAGGGATTGCCCATACAATAGCTCCGTAACTGCTTAATTGTAAGGAACAATGTTAGACGAGTAGCCCTAATGATTTTTTAAACATTGGTTGTCAACCTCTTACGACTTCATACTTCATACTTATTACTTATTACTTCACTTAGTGTTAAGTCAACCTGACCTAAACCACATTAGTATTAAACCAAGCTAATTTCGATACATAAGGCTTATCCTTTCTAAAATAGTAGTTTCTATTTTCAACTTATCATTAATTGTTTCCTCATTCCTTACAGACATAAAAAAACCAGAAGCCCATATACAGGACCTCTGGTTTTTATTTTAGAAACGAAAGTAGAGAAGAGATTAGATTCTATTAAAATAACGAACAATCATTAATTTTAATCGACTCAGTCTCTCTTCTCGCCTCTCTATTCTCTACGCTATTTTAGTAACAAGGATTCTGCGTAAAATTAGCATTCGCATCAATCTCTGACTGAGGTAATGGGAATATAGTTTTACAATCTTCCTGTGCTTCTTTAGCCCATCTAGCTTCTGTGAAACGGCCGAAACGAATTTCATCCGTTCTACCGTGTCCTTCCATGAATAACTCATGACCTCTTTCATCTAATAACTGCTCCGCAGTTATTTGTGCAACTGCACCTAAGCCTGATCGTGCTCTAACTTGATTAACGATAGCTAGTGCGTCTCCATCACCTGCATTCATTCTCCATAATGCTTCAGCTCTCATTAAAAGTACATCAGCATAACGGAATAAAGGAAAATCATTATCCAAGTTCTCCGTAGCACCTGTTTGAATTTCGAATTTACCAATTCTAGCACCACATTGGCGACAAGCATTCGGTCCTAATTCGTTGATCTCAGGCGTAAACGTTAATGGAGGACCATCTGGATCAGTTGGCTCTGCACCAGCATCTTCTAATCTGACACCATCAGAACCAAATTGTGGTCCAGTTATATGGTTAGCAGATTGACGTATATCTCCTTCTTCATAAGAATTATAAAAGTCTTCTACTGTAGCCCAGCCATTCCAAGGTTGGAATGTCAAGTCGAAAGTAGCTTGACTTGCATAGTGTAATGTTTGTGCATTAACAACAAACCCACCAGCAAATACTTTATCATAAGGAATAGCAAAAATAAATTCAGAAGAACCAGAGTTATCTGCTTTGAAGTTATCGCTATAATTACCTGTTAAACCATAATTACCTGTACTCATTACCGTATTAGCCGCTGCTGCTGCTTTAGCCCATTGAGCGGTACCTGTATATACTTCTGCATTCAGGTACAATTTTGCCAATACCGTATTAATTACATCTTGGTTAACTCGACCATAGGTAGAACCATCTTTTGCACCAGTGACATCTGGTAAAGCAGCTAATAATTCAGATTCTACAAAATCATATACTTCTGTACGAGTAGATTGTGTAATACTAGCAGCATCTACCTCGAAATCCGTAACAATAGGAACGTTACCGTAAATATCCAATAACCAATAGTAATAAATCGCTCTCAATGCTCTTAACTCAGATAAGAAAGGCGTTGTAGAAGGGTTGTTTAGTTGCTCAAATTGAAAGATCAATCTGTTACAAGTAGAAACACCACCATTCAATACACCCCAAGCACCACTTGTTGCAGGATCTTCAGAAGTCCAAGTTTGTTGGTGTAATCTTCTCCATGCACCACCATCATCCCAATCCTGTCCTCTTGTTGGAACAACTATGTGACGAGAAGAGATTTCTTGAAGACCAATAACACCTGGTGTGCCATACATACCGTAAAGTGTTGTATAAGCAGCACCTAAGGCAGAGATAAATTCATCATCCGATTGGAAGAAGTTATCTACTGTTACTTGACTGAACACTTCCTCTTCCAAATCAGTACAAGACTGATTAAATATTCCAAGGAATAGCGTTGCAGCCATTATTTTTATAAAGAGAAATTTTTTCATGTTGAATTAAAATTTTTGCTCCGTTTGCGAGGATATACTCTAGAGAATTTTTACTTCTGAAATATTGAATATGCGATTACTTAAAATTAGTCAATCAAAGTTTTCAACAGTACTTTCACTATAAAGTTATCCCAACTTTCACAAACCGTCAATTATTATTGAATAAAGAGAGCATTATTACAAAAGTTTGACTCGAAAAGGACTCTTGGCGGACGTTTATCAAACTGTTTAAACTTAAATAAACGTCGTCAATTTACCTTCAATTAAAATCCAAGGTTTACACCAAAAGTAAAAGACTGTGTTCTGAAGTAGGTATTTCTTCTATCAATACCTGGAGATAATGGTCCGAAATCAACATTACCTTGATCTCCATCAGAGAAAATACCATCTTGTGTATTTTCATTTACATCTGATAATCTTGCTTCTGGATCAACACCTGTGTAATCTGTAATTGTAAACAGGTTATTAGCTGTTACATAAATACGAGCATTCTTGAATCCTTTACTCTCTGGAAGATCTAATGTATATCCTATAGTAATATTATCTAACTTCAAGAAACTAGCACTTTCAACGTGAAGACTAGAAAATCTAGGAGAATCTGTTAAGTTTGGATCAGAAGATGCTAGGATATTGTAAGAACCGATTTGGTTCGGTGCTTCGTAGAAAGCACGGAAAGTATTCACTAAATCGTGACCAAATACGCCTCTTAAGAATACGTTTGCATCAAAGTTGCCAAAAGTAAAAGAGTTATTCCAACCCAATTGTCCTGTTGGAAGACCATTACCGATTACTGCACGATCACTCGCTTCACCTGGCTCACCGTCTCCGTCTGTGTCTGCAAAAATCCATTTTCCATCGTCATCTATACCTTCAAAAACTAAACCCCAAAGCTGACCGATGTCCGCTCCTTCCTCGATTCTAATTAATGGAGTATCATTTTGTCCTGGGGCACCTAAATTAGATACGTCTCTAGAACCACCGAAATCTAAACCTTGATCTGTATCAGAGAAAGAAACCAATTGGTTAGATAGGTAAGAAGTCCAAGTGAAAGCGGTATTCCAAGTGAAATCACTAGTATTAACTGCAGCGTAATCAATTGAGAATTCTAAACCTTTACTATCAATCTCTCCAATGTTTAAGAAAGTAGTACCAAATAAGTTTGGTGGTACAGGTACAGGGAAGTTCAATAATAAATCAGAGGTCGTGTTACTATAGAATTCTATGGAACCGTTGATTCTATAATCCATAATGCTATAGTCCACACCTATGTTGAAATCTCTCTTACGTTCCCACTTCAAGTTTGGATTCGCATTAGAGATAGGACCAAAAGAAGATACGAAGTTACCGTTAAAGAAGAAATTACCCGTATTTCCAAAACGTTGCTGAGATAAGTAACTCTCTCTTGGTGGATTACCTGTTTCCCCGTAACCAGCACGTAATTTTAAATTATCAAAAGCAGGAATATCTGCTAACTTCGTTAAGACAACACCTGCACTAATACCTGGGAATACCCCCCATCTTTCATCTCTACCAAACTTAGAAGAACCTTCTCTTCTTACACTAGCAGAAACATAATACGTATCATTAATATTTACGTTTGCTCTACCAAAGAAAGCGATCAATTTGTTATTGTCTCTATAAGAACCAACAGCACCAAGGCCGTTTGCAAAATCTTGTGCAGCACTTAAGTTATTCGCTCCAAAAGCATCTGTTAAGAAGTTACCACCAGCAGCAGCAAAACCTTCATTATCAAATTGTTGGAATTCGTACCCTGCTAATAAATTTAACTTAGCACCACCAGTTAAAGGCACATCATAGTTTAAAGTCATATTAAATAACCGATCAGCGAATTCTTCATCTGATTGGAATGCTAAACCATTTCTATCCGCACCAACGAAGAAAGATTGCTTATCAGAATACTGATTTCGAGATCTATTTGTCGTTTGCTCAGAATAAAACATCCCAAAAGTTAAATCATTTGTTAGTGAATATTCTCCTCGAATATTCCCTGTTAATGTTCTAACATTTTCGTTGTTCGTATTTTGCTCCATGATTGCTACTGGATTGAAATAATCGAACAATACTTGCTGAGAGTAGCCATCATATTGCGTTAGAGAAGCATCTCTTACTGGAGCTGTAGGATTGTAAATAGTTGCATATCGGAATGCTTGATCTACACCTAGTTGTTTATCTTCTGTAGTAGTAGCTACATTCACAGTTACTTTCAAACGGTCATCTAATGCTTTTTGCGTTAAATTTACCCGAGCATTCAAACGGTCAAAACCTGTTGTAATACCTACCCCTTGAATATCTCTGTAATTAGCAGATACCCGGTAAGTTGTTTTTTCAGTACCACCCGCTAATGAAAGGTTATGGACATGAGAAATACCTGTTTGTGTTAACTCCTCAAACCAATCGGTAGATGATCCTAAATCATTACCACCACCAAATGCTCTATAACCATTAGCGTCTAATACATCTACTGTATTGTCTACCGTTTCTGAAGTAACATAACCGTTATATTCCACTTTTGCAGAACCAACAGCACCTGTCTTTGTTGTAATCAAGATTACACCAGCAGCACCACGCGTACCATAGATCGCAGCAGCAGAACCATCCTTTAAGATATCAATAGATGCAATATCATTAGGATCGACAGATTGTAAAGTACCACCTGGTACACCATCAATTACCACTAAAGGAGATGCATTTGCACCTGCTGTACCGACTCCTCTCAAACGAACTTGGAAGGCGTTGTTAGGGTTACCCCCAGCACGAGCAATATTCAAACCAGCAACTTTACCTTGTAATAGTTGAGTAGGGTTTTGAACGTTTCCTTTGTTAAAATCTTCTGCTTTTACAGAGGTAATGGCACTGGTTACTTCCTTAGACTTCTGTGTACCATAGCCCGTTACGACAATTTGTTCTAATAACTGCCCTGAAGATAACGCCACATCTAAAACATTGGATGCGCCAATATCTACCATTTGTGTAGCATAACCTGTATAAGAAATTTCTAATTGAGAGGTCCCGGCTGGAACGTCTAGCGAGTAGTTGCCATCAAAATCGGTAATTGTACCTGTACCTGTTCCAGGGACAATTACAGTAGCACTGATAAGTGGTTCACCATTTTCTCCATCCGTAATGGTACCTGTTACAGTACGTTGTGCGAATGTGAAATTGGCAAAAGCCATTGCAAAGAAGAGCATTAACATCCCCTTCAACAAAGAGTTGACTTTTAGTTTCATACAATATTAAATTTAGTTTACTAATGATTCAGATATTAAATATTTGTAATGTTTTGGTTACTTTTAATTTGAAGACCTAATTACAAATAGCTTTATGCTTAGGCAAAAAGTGAGAATAAATTGGTCGTTTTAAGCTAGTCATTTTTTACTCTAAGGAGTTCTGAAAAACTAAGCATAGCTGGGCTACG
>JALZWC010000275.1 GCA_023300255.1 Saprospiraceae bacterium
ATGAAGGATAATTGTTGATACTTTGACTGAATTAAAGTGAAAAATAAGAGCAAAAGAAGCAGCATAAATTACGAAGTTATTTCATACACATTCCTTAGAATAAAACCTAATGGTTAACGGGGGATAAACAAATTTAAACTAATACTTCGGGTTAATGAAAAGGAAAGCGAAAAATCAACAAGTTTATCTGCTTCAGTTGACACTTATTTTTATTTAAGTTCAAACCTGCTTGCCTTACTTGGAACGCAGGTTCAAACCGTAACGCATGCAACGTATGGGTCAACATCACATTTTGAACTTGAACTTGATCCTTGGACTTGAACTTAAATAACCCCTTGTTCTTCCCAGACTTGAACTAGCTCTACCAAAGTCTCCACTACTTTCTGCATATCTTGCACTGTTACCCACTCTTGTGGGGAATGAAAAGCATGACCTCCAGTAAAAATATTAGGACAAGGTAATCCCATAAAAGAAAGCCGAGAGCCATCCGTTCCGCCTCGAATAGAGCGTTGGTTTGGTTCCATGCCTGCTCGTCGAATAGCTTCTAAAGCATTATTAACAACAGAAGGGTGCTTATCAAGCACTTTTTTCATATTGCGGTATTGTTCTTTGATCTCCAAGGTCGCAGTAGAATTAGGATAATTTTTCAGTACCTGATCCATTATCTTTTGAAGGACCTCTTTATGTGCTAATAGTTGCTCATCTATAAAATCTCTTATAATGAATTGTATCGTTGCTTTTTCCGAATTGCCATCCATTGTAACAGGATGTATAAAGCCTTGTTTCCCTGAAGTAGTTTCAGGAGATAAGCTATCTTTAGGCAAAGCAGCTAAAATATCCGCTGCAATCTTAAGCGCATTTTCCATTCTCCCTTTGGCGTATCCTGGATGTATAACCACACCATTGATCGTGATCGTAGCCCCATCCGCAGAGAAAGTCTCATCTTCTAAGGATCCTCTTTGTTCGCCATCGACTGTATATCCATAGTCCGCCCCTAACTTCTTTAAATCTACATGATTCGCTCCTCTACCAATCTCTTCGTCAGGGGTAAACAAAATTTTAATAGTCCCATGCTTAATCTCTGGATGCTGCATTAATTGATAGCAAAGATCCATAATTTCCGATACGCCTGCTTTGTTATCTGCACCCAATAAGGTATCTCCACTTGCCGTAATCAGATCGTGTCCTATTTGATCCTTTAGATCTGGATGATCTTTCATTTTGACAATCTGATCTTTGCCCTTGGGTAAAATAATGTCCCGACCATCATAATTTTTATGGATAATCGGCTGTACATTATTCCCACTACAGTCGGGAGATGTATCCATATGAGAACAAAAACAAATAACAGGTATTTTTTCTTTATTGCTATTAGAAGGAATCGTAGCATATACGTAGCCATGGGTATCCAAATGAGCATCTACAATTCCGATCTCTAGTAATTCTTTTACTAGCAATTTTCCTAGATTTTTCTGTTTACTAGTCGAAGGTACGGTATCAGAATTAGGGTCCGATTCTGTATCAATTTGAACGTAGCGTAAGAAACGATCTAGAAAGGTATGTTGTAATGGAATGGGCATGTTTTATTTTTGATATTTAGTAGGGTTGTTTCTTTAGTGACAAAGACACAAAGTCTAAGACGCAAATGTTTATTGAAAAATTTCTTTAGCCACAAAGGCACTAAGTCTAAGACACAAATATTTATTAAAAAAAATGAGTTAGCGTTCAAAAGAGAATACTTTGCGACTTTGCTGCAATAAATCTTAGTGTCTTAGTGCCTTTGTAGCTAATTTTCTAATTAATAAACAAAATCTTAGCCACGACTGTATTAGGCGTAGTCAAACCACGAGAAGCAGTACTAAAAACTAAATAAACCCCCGTACTAGCTCGCCGTCCATCAAAACTTTTGCCGTCCCAGATAGCTTGTCCACCTAGTGCGGTTGTTTCAAAAATTAATCGACCACTCACATCTGTTATTTTAACGTTAGCGTCTCTAGCTAAGCCTTTAATAGCAATAGGTCCTGTATACTCTGGGCGTACTGGATTAGGAAAAGCGTAAGCAGTAGTCGTATTAATTCGACCACCTGCTGTTGCGTCTCCTCTAAAAGACAATAGCCCATTATTCGTACCAATAAAAGCTTCACCAGTCTCTTGATTAATAGCTATATCAATGATCGTATTATCAAACAATGGGCTATTATTGGTATTAAAAAAAGCAATTTGCTCCTCCCCGTTAGGTGATTGGATAAACAAGCCATTATTCGTCCCCATCCATTTTCTATTAGCGCCATCTACCGCTATTGTTAAAATATTTTCTGTCTCTAATAAAAGGGCACCAATTCCATCTTGTTCAACAATTTGTCTAAATCCCCTACAATTAGATTCAAAGACGTTACTACCGCAAGTAAAAATTACAGGCCCTTCGGAAGTACCTACCCATACATCCCCATCCAAGTCCACTTCTAGACAGTTAATAGTTCTAGTTGGTAATTCACTATTAGAAGGCGTAAATAATTTTACTCGATCATCAGATTCTATATCAATGGTTCCGTTATCGTCAAATACTAATACCCCTTCATTCGCAGCAACAAACCATTTATAGCCATTGTTATCTATAGCAACTTGTAGTAGGTTCTTACTTGGAACATTAAAATTTTTCCAACTACCATCGTTTTTTAAAACAGAGATAGGACGAGGTGCTAAATGATTGCTCATCCACAAATTATTCTCTTCATCAAATGCTAAACCTCCAACGCGCTCTCTTGCTGCGTCACCTGTTGCCCCTTGCAAGGAAGAGTTTTCGTCATTGTATGCTATAAAATTTTCCCCATCGTATTCTACCAAACCTCCCCAAAAAGTTCCTACAAATAATCGACCATCTGGATGAATCGCCAGTCGGTGAAAATCTCTATCTATATCTTTTTCAAAAAATAGTGGCACATTATCTCGATTGAAACGACTCCAGTCTCCCTGATCTAAAATAAAAACACCATCCACTCTGTTCAATGCCGTTTGATTAGAAGCCACACCACCTGAAGCGATATAGACTTTATCTTCTGCTATCGCAATTTCACCAGTATTTTGAGAAAAAGGAGAATTATAATTTAGTGCAGTACAACGTTCCCCTCCTGTATTAGCAAAACGAATTCCTCGAAATACATCCGCATACCAGATACGGCCATTTTCCAACTCCAGCGCATTTTGCGGTCGGTTCACACAAACACCACCAGAGTTAGTAATAGTGCCATCTTCTTTGACTAGCAAGACTTTACCATCGCCAGCATTCGTCTGCGAAAAACCAGCTAGTAGATGTTCTACACCAGCCGCTAAGAAGCTTAAATCAAAACCATTTTCCGTATGTACTTCTTCTAACAAATTCCCATCATACTGAAATAAATCTCCATCAATATCAACATATAATCTTCCATGATGTGCAGCAACCGCTCGAGAACTATAAACAGGTGGAAAACCATCAGGAATATCTAATAAACGCCAATTACCAAAATCTCCTAAATTGATATTGTCTTGATTAGATACCGTGTAAATACCTTCGTCTGTTGCCGCATAAAACTGGCCATTAAACAAAGTCATACTAAATACGGGTAATCCTGTAAACGTGGTAAACTCAAATTCTTCTCTTTCTAAATTCAATTTTACAATACCGAATCCAGTTGCTAAAAATGCTGCATCCCCTTCAAAAAGAATATTGTAAATAGTTCGATCGCCGACAATACTAGTATTCTTCTGAATATCATTTAAATTGATAATACTATTTGGTTTGACCAAATCTAGATTGCTATTGCGATAGGCAATTACTAGTGTCTCTGATACTTCGTTATAATTAATCTTATCAACACCAACATCACTTAGCCCATCCACTTTAGAAAGGAAGTCTACGGAATTATCTGTCTTATCTATAGTAAAAATAGCAAAAGGCGAAGCATAATAGATTTGAGTCTCACTTTGAGTAACCCAGCGACCTGACTGGTAGGGAAGGTGAGATTTCCATTGGCCAACTTGTAAATTAGATTCTTGGGCATGGCCTAGAAAAAAAAATAACAAGAAAAACAGGAGTAGGCTATCATTTTTTGTCATAAAAAACGTTTTGTAATAGAGAATACCTATAATAGACTTATTCCCCTTTAATAAATACTCCTCTAAAATGTCTTTTTCCGCTATTTCTTCTTAAAAAACGAGCCCATAGCTGGGCTATGCACTCATTTTTTAAGAAAAACTATCGAAAAAATCCAAGTTTCATAGAAGCACTTCTTAAAGGGTAACAAGTCTAATAACGTATAAAATTAGTTTCCTATTGGGGCTAAATTACTAGTTTAGTGCTTTTTCCGCTTCAAAAACTACAAAAACTAACCACAAAAAAGATTAATTTTGCAAACCTATGATAAAGCAAACTATATTCAGCATAATACTTGGCTCAATTATTTTATTAGGTGCTTGTAAGAGTGATTTTGAAAAGGTCAGGATCAATCCAGATCCAGATTTTTTAATCAAGAAAGCATTTGAATATTACGAGCAAGAGGATTATAATAAAGCACAAAGTCTTTTTGAGCTAGTCATTAATAATTTAAGAGGTAAAACAGAAGCAGAGAAGGTTTATTTTTCTTATGCATATACACACTATTATCAAGGAAAATATGTGTTAGCTTCTTATTACTTCAAGAATTTTGTAACGACTTACGGTAATAGTCCATTAAAAGAGGAAGCAGAATATATGTCTGCCTATTCTTATTACAAGCTATCTCCGATATATAGATTAGAACAGTCAAATACCGCGAAAGCGATTGATGGTTTTCAATTGTTTGTCAATACTTACCCTAACAGTGAACGAGTAGCAGAGTGCAATAGGTTGATCGATGAAATGCGGATAAAGCTAGAGCAAAAAGAATTTTCAATTGGGCAGCTGTATTATGACACGAAGCAGTATCAATCTGCTACTAGAGTGTTTGAAAATATGCTAAAGGATTATCCTGATTCGAAAAATCACGAAAACATTCGCCATCTAATTGTTAAATCGGCATATCTTTTAGCGGAGAATAGCGTTTATGAAAAGAAAAAGGAGCGATTTGGAGCAGTAGTAGACAAAGCAGGTGAATTTATAAAAAAATACCCTAAGAGTAATAAAACGAAAGAAGTTAAAAATTTTCTAACTGATGCCCGTAAAGGCATGAAAAAGTTTGATAATGTCGGATATAAAAACGAAAGTTCAAGGTCTAGATCCTAACATACGTGCTAGAGATGTAGCTAGTTTAGCAAAATCTACTGGAAATATATATGAAGCTTTAGCGATTATTTCTAAAAGAGCTAATATACTATCTGTAGACTTAAAAATTGAGCTTCATAGTAAGTTAGAGGAATTCGCTGTAAGTTCAGATACTATAGAAGAAATTCATGAGAATAAAGAGCAAATCGAAATCTCTAAATTCTATGAAAGATTACCTAATCCTGCAATCATAGCAATGAATGAGTACAACAATGATGAACTCTTCTATCGCTATAATGAAGGAAAGAAGGAAGGCTTCTAAAAAACGATTATTCTAAGAACAATCAAATAAAAGGTTTGGCGGCTGTGCTGTCAAGCCTTCTATTTTTGTGGATAGTTCTATTATCCGCTTTATTTATTTTTTAATGTTGAAAGGAAAAAAAATAATACTAGGTATTACAGGAAGTATAGCAGCCTACAAATCTGCTTTTTTAACTCGTCTATTAATCAAAGCAGGAGCAGAAGTACAAGTTTTAATGACTCAATCTGCTACCTCTTTCATCTCTCCACTCACTTTAGCTACCTTATCTAAAAAACCAGTATTTACAGATGTCCACAATGGCGAAAGCTGGAACAACCATGTTGATCTTGGTTTATGGGCGGATGTAATGCTAGTAGCGCCATTAACCGCTACGACATTGGCTAAAATGGCTAATGGGATTAGTGATAATATTATTGTAGCTACCTATCTATCCGCTAGATGTCCTGTATTTGTAGCTCCAGCAATGGATTTAGATATGTGGGCTCATCCGAGTACTACAGGTAATATTGATAAATTGATTGCTTATGGTAATCACATTATTCCTGTTGGACATGGAGAACTAGCTAGTGGCTTGGTTGGTGCTGGTAGAATGGGCGAACCAGAAGATATCGTACAGCATTTAGAGGCATTTTTAAGTAATGGAACAACGGCTTCCCTAACGAAAGAACTACCCTTAAAAGGTAAAAAGGCCATTGTAACAGCAGGTCCTACCTACGAACCGATTGATCCTGTACGCTTTATTGGCAATCGTTCTTCTGGAAAAATGGGAATAGCAGTAGCAGAGGCACTCGCTAAACAAGGAGCAGCTGTACAATTAATTCTAGGCCCTTCTAACCTTTCTACGGAGGTAGCCAACGTGGAACTAATTCGCGTGCAGACTGCACAAGATATGTATGAAGCGGCGACCAATAGTTTTGGCCAATCGCATATTGCCGTTATGGCAGCAGCCGTAGCTGATTACCGCCCAAAAACAGTAGCCGATAAAAAATTAAAGAAAGGAGATTTTGATCTGACGATTCCATTAGAACGCACGCTAGATATTGCCGCAGCACTAGGAAAAGTAAAAAAGAAGCATCAAGTAATTATCGGCTTTGCCTTAGAAACCAACAATGAATTAGAAAACGCCAAAGGAAAGTTAAAGAAAAAGAATTTTGATATGATTGTCCTAAACTCCTTACAAGATAAAGGAGCAGGTTTTAAACATGATACCAACAAAGTTACTTTTATAACAGCAACAGAAGTAAAGCCATTCCCACTAAAAACAAAAGTAGCCGTAGCAGAAGATATCGCCAACCACATCGCCCAAATCCTACCTAGCTAGTCCCAACGAAACGACATACTCTAACCGTGGGATCAAATATAAGAGGCATCCCACAAGAACAGTCCCAACGGGACGACATCCTCTAACCCATGACAAAGTCGTGGAATCAAACATAAGAGGCATCCCACAAGAACAGTCCCAACGGGACGACATCCTGTAGCCCATGACAAAGTCGTGGAATCAAATATAAGAAACGTCCCACAAGAACAGTCCCAACGGGACGACACCTTGTAACCCATGACGAAGTCGTGGGACACTGACAGGACGAAGTCGTGGGACACTGACAGGACGAAGTCGTGGATCATACACTACACCACCACCTCCGTCCGAATCATCTGCACAAATTCCTGAATAGTAGCATCTAAATCAGTAGACCGTTCCAAAGCCTTAATAAAAGCACTCCCAATAATAGCCCCACTACTATACGCACACGCAGTAGCATAAGTAGCATGGTTAGAAATACCAAAGCCAATCAATCTAGGATTTTTCAACTGCAGATCATTTACCCGATTAAAGTAAGTTAACTGGTCTATCGTAATATCCGACTTAGCCCCCGTAATAGAAGACCTAGAAACCATATAAATAAACCCTTTTGTCAAAGCATCTATTTGAAGTAATCGTTCTTCACTAGTTTGAGGAGTAATTAAGAAAGTCATTC
>JALZWC010000276.1 GCA_023300255.1 Saprospiraceae bacterium
AGGAGTCAGGAGTCAGGAAAAGTTATACGAACGAAGTGTTTTTGGTTTCCTGAAAAAATCGGATACATAACAATACGCTGGAATTTCTGACACCCCTGACCCCAGACACCTTCATTAAACATATATAGTCAAAATGTCTTTCACTTTTTGAATTCTCTTTTCTTTATTGCCACGCAAAATCACATAAGGCACTTTTAAGGAATGTAGTTCTTTTCGGTACAAGTTAAATATGGCGAGTCTTTCAGATTTATTAGGATGCTCTCTCAGTGGGTCCGCTACCCAAGGAATATCTGCATTACATAAAAAATACAAACTAGGTTTATTTTTCAATAAAGTCTCAACAATCCAAGGGTGACAGCGTTTGAATCTATATTCAGACCAAATTTTTATAACTAATAGAGAAGTATCGCAAAAAAGAAATGGTTTCTCCCTTACAGACAATACTTTTTCTTGATGGTATTGCCTTCTTGCAATTTGTAATAAATCATTTTCATTATAGGGTTTGTCCAGTTGGGCAAGATAGGATCTAGCTTCCTCTTGTACCCAATCACAATTGTAAAAATTAGCGATGGAGCTTGCCATAGTAGTTTTACCTGTAGATTCTGGACCAGTAAATATTATTTTTTTCATTGAGCGAAAAATATCAACAGATAATTTTTTAGTTACTTAAAATAAATAAGTTAAAAATCAATATTGCAAGTTAGGTAATTGATAATTAAATTTGTTGAGACACGACTTCTTTTCTTAGAAAAAGTATATTCATGCACGATATTGAACCACATTTTAAATGGAGAAATAACTATATAGCCTCCGAAGATACTAAATCCCCGTTTTTTGATCGAGTGAATAGTGAATTTAGTTATACCAATAAAATATACAATTATTTTATTCATCCGCAATGGGATGAATTTGGCTCTCCAACGCTCTATGCCAAAATATTATTCGTAGACTATGAGGAGCACTTTGCTATTATTGAATTTATTGGGGAATGGAATGATGCCATATCTAACGATATTATGTTCTTAAAGCGAAAGATAGGAGAGGCCTTACTGGAAGAAGGGGTATCTAAATTTATACTTATCTGTGAGAATGTCCTGAATTTTCATGCTTCTGATGATTGTTATTATGAAGAATGGGCAGAAGAATGTAGAGAAGAAGAAGGCTGGATTTGTATGATTAATACATTGGAGCATGTATCAGACGAAATGAAAATGATCAACCTTCAACATTATATTAATTTTGGAGAGAACTATAATAATGTCAACTGGCGACCCCACACGCCACAAAATTTCTTTAAAGCCATTGAAGCTTTAGTCAATGGAGAAGTATTAAGATTAGTTTAATCGGTCTTTAATTCCTTAAAAAGCAATTTTATATGTATTTTGGTGGCAAAATTAATACGAATTGCCCACTCCTAAAGAGATACTACAGCAGTACTGGAAATTCCAATCTTTTCGACCGCTACAAGCCGAAATTATTCAATCTGTCTTAGATGGTAAAGATACGCTTGCGCTATTGCCAACGGGCGGGGGTAAGTCTATTTGTTTTCAAATACCGTCCATGTGTCAAGAGGGTATTTGTATAGTCGTTTCTCCTTTGATTGCCTTGATGAAGGATCAAGTAGAGCAGTTAAAGAAAAGGAATATTCCTGCTATTGCTGTCTATTCAGGGATGCGCTATCAAGATATTGATCGAGAACTAGATAATTGTGTCTATGGGAATACCAAATTTTTATATCTATCGCCCGAACGACTAAGTACAGAACTTGCCCGTCAGCGTATCGCAAAAATGAATGTGAATTTAATAGCTGTAGACGAGGCGCACTCCATTTCTCAATGGGGCTATGATTTTAGACCTTCCTATCTAGAGATTGCTGCTATCAGAGAACTGCATCCTAAAGTCCCTGTATTAGCTTTGACTGCAACCGCAACAAATATTGTAAAAGAAGATATTCAAGATAAACTAGAATTCTCTGAAAGAAATCTTTTTCAAAAGAGTTTTGAAAGGAAGAATTTATCCTATGTTGTCTTGAAAGAAGCTAATAAATTTGCAGCACTATTAAATATTATATCTAAAGTAAAAGGATCGAGTATTGTTTATGCAAGAAGTCGGAAAAGAACGCAGGATATTGCTCTTTTTTTACAAAGAAATAAGGTTCATGCAGACTTTTATCATGCTGGATTGAGTCCGGATAGCCGTTCCGCTAAACAAGATGCTTGGATTCAAAACAAAAAACGAGTAATCGTTTCGACGAATGCTTTTGGAATGGGCATAGATAAACCAGATGTGAGGACCGTAGTACATATGGATCTTCCCGATAGTTTGGAAGCCTATTTTCAAGAGGCAGGCCGAGCGGGACGAGATGAAGAAAAAGCCTACGCCGTCTTGCTTTATGATGAGACAGACAAGAATCGTTTAGAGCGTGCCTATGAGCAATCCTTTCCAGACATGAAAACGATTCGACAAGTATATAGAGCATTGGGTAGTTACTTGCAGTTGGCAGTAGGAGGAGGAATTGGAAAAAGCTATGATTTTGATATAGGGGAGTTTATTAAAACGTTCCAGTTAGAAGTATTAAAAACCTACAATTGTCTTAAAATTTTAGAGCAGTCTGGTTGGTTAATTTTGAGTGAATCGGTATTTCTTCCTGCCACTTTAAAAGTAAAGGTTGATCGAGAAAAATTATACGATTATCAATTGCGCAATAAAAAATTAGATCGGGTCATTAAAAAAACCTTACAATTATATCAAGGCGTATTTAATTATCCAGTAAGAATTAAAGAATCCCAACTGGCCTATGCTTTAAAAATTCCAGTTAAAGCACTTGTGCAAAGTTTGAATAAATTACAGCAAGATGGTATAATGCTATATAGTCCTCAGAAAGATCAGCCCCAATTAATATTCTTAAAAGAAAGAGTACCAGTTGATAATTTAGTAATTGATCAGGTACTATTTAAATTTAGAAAAGAACGGTTTGGAAAAAATATCAAAGCAGCCATCCAATATGCAGCTAAAAATAGCTGTCGAAGTAAACAATTGTTAAGTTACTTCGGGGAAGTTAATGCACCATTATGTGGGCAATGTGATGTTTGTTTAGGTAGAAATAAACCAGATATCGAAGAGGCAACCTATGAACGATATAAACAAAAGATATTTTTATTATTAAAAAAAGAAGCCTTGACGGTCTTAGAAATAAAAGAAGCCTTTTCTCCTAAACGACAAGAGCAAGTTATGACGACGATTACTTTTCTCTTAGAGGAAGGAAGGATGGAAGTCTTAGATAATCAAAAAATAAAGTGGGTGAAGTAAGTAGTCGGACAAATTTATTTGGATAATTTTAAGGCTAAGATTTTTTTGTCAGTTTTCTTTTAAAAATCCTTGCATAGCTGTGCTACGGAAGTATTTTTAAAAGAAAAATGACAGAAAAAGATAGGCTTAAAAAATGCTAATAAATCTGTCCGACTACTTAAGTCCTTGGACAAAAATAAAGGACGCAATATTTTTTTTTACCACATAGGTACATAGGCCACATAGAGCATAACACCTATGTGATCTATGTACCTATGTGGTAAAAAAAAATTACGTTTAATTTTGTCCAGCAAGAAAATAGCCTAGCCGTATAGCAAGTTCCTATCTGTTGGCGCAAAGGCTTTTTTTAGAAAAACATACTATCTATATAAAATGCTAATCAACATAGATCTACTCAAATACCAATCAACTTTAAAAGTAAAAAAAGAATTAGGCAAGAAAATGATTTTTGATCCAATTCGACAAAAGTATTTAGTTTGGCAGCCAGAAGAATTGGTAAGACAACTCCTAATCCAATACTTAATAACAGAAAAAAGCTACAATAAAAACCATATACATGTGGAAAGAGGTTTAACCGTTAATGGACAATATAGAAGAAGTGATATTATTACTTACGATAAAGAGATGTCCCCTTTCTTATTGGTAGAATGTAAAGAACCACGCGTCGCATTAAATCAAGCAGTACTGGATCAAGTGGCCACCTATAATTTATTTTATCGAGTTCCTTATCTATTAATCAGTAATGGGCTTCAAAATTATTGCTGCGAAATGGACTACGATAACAAATCTTATAATTTTTTAAAGGAAATTCCTGCAGGACCTGAATAGAAGTAGAGGTCAGATCGCTACGCTGTCAGATTGCCTCCTGCCTGGCGGCACGACCTATGGTATATACACCTCTTTTTTTTTAATACGGAGTCGGTCCGCTGGACCTTTCTGGCATTTTGGGCAATATTTCTACTACAAACAGCATCGCTCCTCTGGAGCTTTTGCTAAGCAGGTCTGAAAGAGCGAATCTGTTTGTAGTATTTAAACATGTTCCTATTTCTCAAAGGTCTGGAAGACCGACACCGTTTTCAATTGCTAGTTGTGTATATACCATAGGCGGCA
>JALZWC010000277.1 GCA_023300255.1 Saprospiraceae bacterium
TTATTCTTATTCTTATCCTTCTGTTTTAAAGGATTCCCAAATGCTTTTCTATAATTAATACCTATGCCATTTTTAGCAGTATTTTGGTCGGTCAATATATCAAAGTCACTTAGCCGGAATACTTTTAAATTGTAGCTGCCGCTTTCAGTCAATTGATACTCTAACACAAAATCTCCTGCTACATTAGAACCAGTAGCTGCGGATTGATTATTTAAATTAAGGTCTGCATTGGCACTGATAGTTATACGGTCATTGAATAGTTTTTGAGATAAACCTATACCCAATTCAACGGCAGAATTATTCGTGCCATCCGAAAAATTAGATTGGTAATTGCCTAAATCAAAAGAGACTTCTAAGCCTTTTAAATATTTTCCTGCTAAATTATTTAACTGATTAGAGACTAATTTACTAACACTCGATAAAGCAACATTTTGCCCAGTTCCTGCCAAACTTATACCTGTATTATCAGAGGCTATAAAACTATTAAACAGCAATAAGGCAAAAACTTGTCTATTCATTTCATCCGGATTATTTCGTAAATCATTTAATTTTCTAATAACCGAACTATTTACATCTGTACCAAGGCCATCGGCTAGTTGTATATCAAAATTGATGGCGGGTTTAGTAAACAATCCTTTTAGATACAATAGTGTTTCTACTTCAATGCGCCTTTTTGCTGCTGCTACTTCTCCTGAATTATCGCCTGTGATTTCATTTTGAACCAACTCATAAGTAGGTGTTTTGACGCTATAAGCAGCCGTAATATCAAATTGTGCTTTCAATGGGTCTCCCGTAAAACTAACTCGACTATTGGATTGTATCGCAAATTTCTTTTGAACCAAATTTTGGTAATTGAAATTATAATTCCCACTTTCTATCAAAAAATCTCCTAAAATTTTCATTTCTCCCGTAGAAGAAAGCGTCATGGCCATATTGGAATTTCCCCGAGCTTCTACTTGATCTCCAGTTAAAGGATCAATAATAATTCGCACCAAGACGTCTGGGGTAATGTCTAGATTCATACGTAAATTCAAGTTAAACGTATTCGACAATTCGTATTTTCTGATATTTGTGGTATCTCCTGCCTCCAAATATTTTTCTCGGGAAGTTACGATAATATAATCATCTGTCGTTAATTGGTCGGATTCAATTAATGGCTGGAGATTAAAAACGGAATTAGCTAAAGTTTTGGCAGATACTACAATATTGGGTAGTTTCAAATCACCCGTAATATCTGCTGTCGCAGCAACAAATAATTGTCCGAAGAACAAAGGATTTTGTATAGCAGTCGTATTCATTATCTGAAATGCATTAGATTGAAATTGAAGATCTAAATTAAAATCAGAAAAGAACTGATGTTTAATATTTCCAGAAATAATACCTGTTTGTCCATCTGCATCCTTTACAGTTACCTCTCCAAGATTGATCGTGTTATTATCTAGTTCAATATTGTGGGAAGGTATAAAAATCCTTGCACCTAAAAAATCAATAATGGTACTCGCTTCTTCTAGATTTAATGCGCCATTTAAAATGGGTGCTTGAGGGCTGCCTGTTAAAGTAAATTGTCCAGATCCAATTCCTTTAGTATCGCTCACTATTTTTTCTGTAAAAGGATTTAAAAGCCGTAAATCAATGGAAGGAATATTTCCTTTTACATCAAAATTTTTACTATCAATCACATAATCTCCTTGTATTTCCAAGTTGTTTTTTGCTCCTTTTAGGCCTGCAATTAGTTGTATATTTTTACCATCTGGAGATTGTTCCGAATCTAGATAAAACTGTCCGATGGCCGTTTCATTAAGGGTTAAACTATCTACTGTTAAATTGGCTAAATAATGTGCATTGCCAAAAGGGTCATTTAAGGTGAAATCACCATTAATTAAACCTTTAAATCGATTCTGATTAATGACTAATAAATTGGTGACATCATTTATTTGAAAATCATTGAAGGATAAAGTTAAAGGAGGTGTTGCGGTCGTCTTTTTTGGAAACCCTTCACTTTGGATTGCCAACTGGTGTGTCCCTTCTCTTATTTTTAAATTATTAACAAATAAGTAATTCTCTATAAAATAGATACCATTATCTGCATCTACCTCCCAGGATTCGTCACTTAAAAATAATCGATCTATTAATTTAAATTCGTACCATTGAGGAGTATTGTAGGCCATACCTTTAACCGCTAAGCGATTTTCTAAATCATCTCCAGTAACCTGTAAGTTAAACTGTAAACTATCGTCTTTTATATTTGTTTCAAAAATAGCAAGTGGGGCTTTTATTCCAGCAGCTTCTAGATTTAATAAAGCTAAATTTGCAGCTAAATTATTTGTTGAACCATTAACCGTCAATAGCAATTGTTCTGTTTGAAAGGCACCTAAATGGAGTTTACCAATAACAGCCTCCACTTCTAATGATTTTGCCTTTCTATTGAAACGCCCCTTGATACTAGTATCTTCTAATTGAGTCAATTGAGGTACAAAAAGTAAGGTTAGGGGCGTAGGATCTTTGATCTTAATATCAAAGGTAAAATTCTGCTGTTCGTCCCAAACTTCAGCAACATTTTTGCGGGTTAAAGTGTCTAATAAATTATGGATAGGAAAATAATCTTGTATATAATTTAAGGCAACATTTTTTAAATTGGCTGCGTCAAAATCACCACGGATACTTGCTTTTAAAAAATCAGCTTTCAAACTTAAGTAAGCACTATCTAGGGCAGGACGTTTAGCATTAAAAAAGATGGAATCTTCTTTATAAGTATCTACTTTATTACTAATCAAAAAATCCGTAAGAAGAGATTGTCCTTCAATATTATCCAAACTATTGCCTGTGAAATCTATGGCGGCATCTAGCTGAATAAATAATTCTTTTTCGCTAAAATTTAATGGTAATAGATTTAAGGTATCTACCTCCAATACAAAACTAAAATCAGGAATACTATCTTTTAAATTTGCCAATCCATTAAACTCCAATCGAACATTTTTATCCTCAATTTTAACCTGTCCATTAAAATCTTTTTTCTCAAATTGACCATCAATCATAATGTCTCGATAGGTATACTCATTATAAGTAATGCTATCTATTACTACTTGAGCATCGGCCACCAAGGAATCTAAAACAAAACCACTCCCCTGCCCTTTTATACTTAGACTGGTAGTACTTAATTTATCGTTATTAGGAAATACTTGGTTCAAGCGAAAATCAATTAATTTAAGGTCACCTGTATATGTCCCTGAACGATAATTAGGGGTGAAATGTAAAAGGACATTACTTTCTAATTGCCCGATACTTGTATTCAAATCACCTACTAATTCAAAGCGGTGAATATCTCCATTAACTTTGCCCTTAAACTGAATAGTACCTAAACTGTCCAAAACTGGAGGGATACCATTTTTAAAAAAGCTTTGCCAATCATCTACTTTTGTTTCTAGTGCGTTTACTACTAAATCAAAGTGCAAATCTTCCGTACTAGGTAAACCTTCTAAATAGGCTTCGCCCTTAATGTAGGTATTGGAGGCCGTTTGTAGTAAGAATTCATTTATTTGGAAATCATGTACTTGTCCTATAGCCTTTCCACTTAATGTAAATTGACCAAATTCTGCTAATTCTTTAGGTATGGCCATGTTGTTAGTCAAGCGCTCTATTTTTTCGTAAGAGGTAGATAATTCTTTTAAATCAAGATCAATAATAGCTTCTTCTATATCTGTAATATTTCGCAAATGACCATCCAATAATATATTAATTTCATTACCTATTCTTAAGTCTACATCACGGACACTCAATTTATTAAGTTTTCCATTGAAGCTTCCATTCAAATATAATCGTTCCTCTAGTTCGGTATTAAGTTGCTGTAAATCTTTGATCCCAGGTGCAAAGAATTTTAAATCATTAAAGGCAATATTAACCTGATCAAATTTACTTTTAATCCCTACTTTGTTAGCAAAATCTGAAAGGTCATCAAATGCGCTGAATTGTAAAGTAGTTGTATTTTTTAAATTACTAAAAGGGGTTTTGATGAGTAAATCTTCAAGTACAATTTTACCACTATCCACTAATAAATTCGCTTGTAGATTACTTAGTTCAAAACCGCTGTTTTCTGATAGACTTACTTGATTAATTGTCCCTGAAATACTTTTGTTTTTCCAAACAAATCCATTGGCAAGTAATCGTATATCACAAAGCTCAAGGTGCTGAAAATCAATTCCTTTAGAGCGGAGTTTACTGTTTTCCTTATTATACACAAAATTACTGCCTAGTATTTCAAAATTGTCAATATTTAAATCCCAACCTAATTCAGGAAAGCTAAGCGGATTATGTGCTGTATCTCCTTGTATTTTAACAAGGATACTATCTGTTTTTAATACTTGATAAGTCGCCCAAACACCATCCAATTTGACTTTTTGTAAATCAATAATTTGTTGCTTAATATCTAAAGTATTGGCAATTGCAGAAAAATGGGCAAGACTTGCTTCTAGCTCAATTCCTGCGAGTTCATCTAATAAATGTATTGCAGATTGCTCAATAGCCACCGTACCTAAATTGAAAAGCCAACCAGAAGTATCTACTGATAGCGGATCAGGAGGTTTTTTAAATGCTTCTACTAAATAGTCAAAATTAAAAGTACTATCTCTGGTAGTTCGAGCAAGATTGATTTTTGCCTTATATAGTTCAATCGAACTTAAATAAATTTCTTGATTAAAAAGAGAAAATAAGCCAATGTCCGCAGTCAACTGTTCCGCATACAAGAGGGTATCTTGGTGTTGGTCTTCTATATAAATACCTTCTAAGACTACCGTTTTGAAAAAATCAATATCTACTCTTTGAATCGCTACTTGACTGTTGAGCGTTTTAGATAAATTATGGGTGATTTTTTGAGTAACTCGACTTTGTACAGTAGGAAATTGCAATAAAAGGACTATACATAGAAAAAGCCCCAAAAGGAGCAGTAAGAAAATACCTATATATTTTAGAATTCTTTTTGTCAAAAGCTATTTGTTTCGAAGATCTATTTGTACATTATTTAATAAATTATATATTATAGTTTTAATTTTTTGCCCTAATACTTCAGCAATTCTTTAAGTTTTGGAAAAGAGCAGTTAACATATAATGTTAAGTTTTAAATTGAACTTTAAATTTGATTTTCCCGATAATAAGCTGATAGATGAAGTCCATAGAAGGGATGGGTAAAAGGTCAAAATACTGCCTAACTTTCTCCCAGAGAGCTATTCTTGAACCAGCTTTGAGTTTAGCGAGTTTAAAATTTAGGTTGACTCTCTGTTGTATCTGGTCGAATAAAAATGCTAGGAGCATAAGGACCGCAAAATTAGCAGCTAAGAACTGATGTCCATGTCCAAAATTATGTTCAAATTCATAGCCCTGATTTTTTAAAGTATTGAATGTTTCATTTTCAATTTTCCACCTACTTCTACCCAATTTAACTAATTGATTATAGTTTTTTGTGGTAATTGGAATATCTGTTATCCATGAAAAAATTTTAACAGTGCCTTTTTTCAAATCATGTTCTTCAAAGTAAAGAAAATTAACGAATAAGTCAGCATTTTTTCCATTGATTATCAATTCGTTAGCAAATTTTGTAACGTACTTTTTATCCTTAGTTGTGAAGGTGAAACTTTTAATATTGCCACTAGCCTCCAGTCTTTCAAACTGTAAGAACAAATATTGATGAGAACCAGGTTGAACAGAAAAAATAAAGTGAACTTCTTTATGGTGTATTTTAGCTTGTTCTTGAGTTAATCGAATCATTGGTCCTGTGGCATAAATCGCATCTCCGCCTAAACACAATTGAGTAGTCGGAACATGTTCAACGATTCTGGGTATTAAGCGTTTGGCAGCATTGGTTTCGCAATCATTTTTTGTTTGCCCATCTTGTCTGATAATTTCCTCTATGCCAATAGGAAAAACTTCTTTCTGATTTGGGTGGACAATACAGGCACAAATGGCATCATGATGATAAGTCGTTGTTCCGTTTCTGTGGTGAGTTGTTAAACAACAGTCACAATATACGTTTTGGCTACTATGATGACGAGTACCATCTAAGGGAATATATAAATTACCTAAAATCTCGTAATCAGACAAAACTCCTTGTTCCTCAAGTTTTTTTACATAAGGAATAAACAAATTTTGTATTTCTGAAGTAGGTACTTCGTCAAGAATTGTACGCATAGCTGTATCACTAGGTGTTTGGGTGATTTTGAATATACTCTTCAGATTACCCGCTCTTTCTTTTAGTTTTTTTACAAATTTTGCTAAGGAGTTATCCTTAATAGAAAAAAGCGCAAAACCACACATTAGTATATTATCTATTGTCAAGGTAGCATTATCAGCAATTGGGTATTTTTCTGCTATCTTTATACAACGCTGTTTTAGGTCTTGTACTAAATCATCAAATAGTAAACTCATAAGTTGCTTTGTTTGAAGCATAAGTTCTTAGATACTTAGCACTTTTCAAAGAAAGAAAACTTATTTTTTTTCTACGTAACTTTATTCTGCAAATACTTACTTTACTTGAAATCAGATTTTTATAAATTCTTGCTTATTTTAATTCAAGTTATACATTGTTTTTTTTATTAAATATTGGTGAAAAAATTAATTGTGTTATTTTTTAATCTATTTAAAATTGATTATCAGTACTTAAAGAATTGCTGTTTATGTAGTAGTTAGATAAAATTATATTATATTTTATCTATTTCCGCTTAGTTCGAGAAAATAAAGTAACTTTTTGATTGAAAATGAATCCAATAATCACCCCAACCCAAGAATTGTAAGAATGCAAGTGGTCATAATATTCTGGAGCAATTCTTTTTAATTCAGGTAACCGACTGCCTGGAATAGTTGGGAAGTCATGGTGCTCATTATGATAGCCTACGTTAAACGTGATTTTATTTAGAGGGCCATAATAAGAATAGGTTTCTTGTCCTTCTTCAAAAACATAATGTTCTGATATAAAATGTCCAGCTGTCGGGTGGATACTACCTGCAAAAAACAAAGACAACAATAAAAACAAGATACCCTGCCATCCTGCAAATGGTAAAAATACAGCCATGACAATCACCTGAAATACTATATTATATATCTGCCATTTATCTAATTTTATTGGCTTAACAAACATTGGTCGGAAAGCATAGGCAAAGATTTGATTGACAAACCAAAACATTTTTCCTATTATACCTTTAAAAGTATTTGCTTCTACAAGGGTTGGAATGTCTACGTCAATTCCATCTTTTCCCTGATCCCAATGGTGCAAAGAATGGTATATCTTAAAAGACATAGCATAAGGAACCACGATTGGAAGATTTGCAATCAAAGCTAAGTAATTGTTACTCTTTTTTGACTTAAAGGCTAGGTTATGCGTAATTTCATGAATAGCCAGTAATAGAGCAGAAGCGATAGTGGCGCCTACTATATACGTAACCAGTAAGAAGGGTAACCAAGATAGCTTATATATATTCAGGGCAATAATCATTTGTATCAATACAATGACTACCGTCACATATTTCAATTTAGGATTGACACCAAACAACTCTTTTACTTCTGGATGAGCTGCTAATATCTCTTTCCTTCTTTCAAAATGTGGTTCTCTATCATCTGCCCAATAAAAATCATCTGCTGTTTTAGTCTGTGTACTCATAAATTTCTTTATTTCTGAAGCGCAAATATCTTACAATTAAAGTTATCTAGGAAATTTTTAAACTTCTTTTACTAAAATATTCCTAAGGAAGTGCTCAGGCGAAAAATAAAGGACACACTAGAATTTAATTTAATCACATAGGTGCATAGAGCACATAGTATTGAAACCTATGTGGCCTATGTATCTATGTGGTTAAATTATCACGTTTTTATTTTGTCCAATTTACTAAGGAATGTGTATGAAATAACTTCGTAATTTATGCTGCTTCTTTTGCTCTTATTTTTCACTTTAATTCAGTCAAAGTATCAACAATTATCCTTC
>JALZWC010000278.1 GCA_023300255.1 Saprospiraceae bacterium
TATCCGCTCAATTCTCACTGGTGGAATGGCTGTAACACAACTCTCTGAGTTGTGCATGTCTAGCTTGTGCACAACTCAGAGAGTTGTGTTACGTCTGCCTTACCAGTACTTATTGAGCGGACACTTCATACTTGCTACTTTATACTTATTACTTCACTATTTAATGCTTAAATTACGCCAGTATTAAATTAACTTTGGAGTAAAGCCTATTAAGTTACGAATTACCCCCTGTGGTTGACACCTTTAAAAGATAGATTGACCATCTAAATCAGCACATATGGATTCTATATCAAATGTTGTTAATAAAAATGGCTAATTTATTCTTACTCTTTGCCTAAGGCCTGATCAATACATATGCATATACGACCAGAACTTGAGAATAATTGATTGTTGTGAGAATTATGCTACTTTGAAGGAAATGGATTGTACTGATTTATTAGGGAAATATTTTGATGAAATAGGTGCAAATTTATCGAATGATGAACAAAATAATTCGAGATTATTTAAATCAATAGAATGTAAAACAATTTTGGAGCCATTCCAACCCAATTGGTCCGATCACTTCCAGTGATCGGATCAAGCTGGACGTCTCATCCGACCACTGGAAGTGATCGGATGAATTAATTGGCTGCCCCAGGATTGTTTGACACTCAAATCAATACCTATATGAATTCTATGTCGAGTATTGTTAGCAAAAAGGAAGATACGTCTAGTATTGGTCATCAATACATATGTAGGTATGACAAAGGTTTGAACCTAGTTGAATGTTGCGAGTATTATGCTTCTTTGAATGGACTGGACTTTTCTGAATTAACACGAACCTCTTTTAAAGAGGTACCTACTCGTTTATCGAATGTTAAGAGAGACCAATTTAGAAAAGTATTAGCAACTGGAACGCCGAGCTTTATAAGCAGTCAATTCACTTTATCTACCAATGAAATAGTTTATACGGAAGAACAAATACTTAGATTAAATAGTGGCTTGGTGGTAGTTGGAAAGGATATTACTAAGTGTAAAAAGGAACGAGAAAATAAGGAAAAACAAGAATATGCACTAAGTCTAATAGCGAAACATTCTTCGCAGTATTTTCTAATAGTTGATTTGGAGGGGACTATTCTATTTATAGATAAGACCTATCCCACATTTACAATGGAACAAGTAATTGGCAGTAATTTACAAGAGTACCATAATGAGGAAGATAAGGTAATCATGCAAAAATGTATTGCAACTGTTTTGAGAACAAAAGTGGAAAATATTTTTGAGTTACATGGCTATATTGGAAACGGAGAGTATTCAGTTTTTGAAGGTACGGTTTCTCCAATAATAGAAGAGAATGGGGATATCGTGAAATTAGCTATCACCACCATTGGAATTACGGAAAGAAAGAAATATGAAAATGAACTAAAAGCAATCAATAATCAATATGTCAATTTATTAGAATTAACCAATAGTGTAGTAACAACCCAAGACAAAGCACTGAAATTTACAAGTGTTTTAAATCCTAATAGAATTTTTAACGAACGACTGCTTATCGGGAAAACAGATAGACAAATAATAATTCCATTTAATGAAGAAGCTCAAAAAATAGAAGCGATTAAATTAGAAGTACTACAAAGCGGTAAAGTTATACGAAGAGACAGCAAAATAATTATTGATAAAGAAATATTTCATTATGATTTATTAGTTCAACCTATATTCAATGAGGATAAAGAAACGATTGGAATCACTTGTACTTCTATTAATATTACAGCCAGAATTAATAGAAAGGAAGCTTTAGAGGAAAGCGAAAGAAGATTAAACGAAGCAGAAAGAATTGCTCAATTAGGCTATTATGATATTGATTTAGCTTCTGGAAAGATAAACTGGTCAGAGGAGACTTATAGAATGATTGGTGTCAATTCCAATGAATTCATTCCTCATAGGGATAGCTTTTTGGATTTAATACACGAAGAAGATAGAGCTTTGATTTCAGATTCGTTAAAAGAAATTACTAAAACAAAAAAGAACTTAGATATTACTTATAGGCTAGCTAACAAAAAAAAGGGGATTCAATATATTAGAAATTTAGCTACAGCTAGATTAAATAAGAAAGGAGAGATCACAAGTATATTTGGTGCAGTTCAAAATATTACGCAACAAATAGAACTAGAATTAGAACTAAAAAAACAGCAGTCCTTCATTCAAAAAATAATGGATTCCAGTCCATCTTTGATTTTTATTTTGGATTTAGAAAAGCTAGAAAATATATTTATAAATGATGCCTCAGAATCACTACTTGGTTATTCTAAAGAAGAGATTCAAAAAAGGCATAATTTATTTTTAAAACAAATAGCTAATATGTTTACAGAGGTTACAGATAACGATATTTTAAATGACATTTCTACTACTTTTTTAAATTCTATTCACCCTGCTGATAAACAATTAATTATACAGTTTGCTCAGTTATTTATTGAAGAGAAATCTGATCGAATTTTTGATTTGAATTTTAGACATCAACACAAAGAAGGATATTGGATTTGGTTACATCATCGAATTATTTCTTTTAATAGAAATAAGGAAGGGAAGGTTACTCAAATTTTAGGTATTGTCGGTGATATTACGGGGCTAAAGGAATCGGAAACAAAATCTAAAATGGCTATGATAGAAGGACAAGAAAAGGAAAGGCAGCGGATAGCAAAAGATTTGCACGATGCGATTAACCCCTTATTATCTGCAGCCAAGTTAAATGTAGAATCTCTTCAATGTCGAAAGGAGCAAGATACAAATTTATCTAATATTGTTTCTTTATTAAGTCAATCAATGGAAGCAATAAAAGATATTTCCTTTGATTTGATGCCCTCAATTTTAAAAGATTTTGGCTTAGTTTTTACCTTAAGAGATTATTGTAGGAAAATAACAGAAGGTGGAATGTTAAAGGTGAATTTGGATGTACACGGCATAGAGAAAAGATTAGAAATAACTACAGAGATTATGCTATTTAGAATAGCACAAGAATTGATTAATAATACGATTAAACATGCCAATGCATCACAAGTTGATGTGCAACTAATTGCGCATCAAAAAACGCTTATATTGATGGTAGAAGATAATGGGAAAGGAATAGATAATACGACCAATGTTGTATTGTCAAAGAGTTATGGATTGAAAAATGTAGAAAGCAGGACAAAAGCGTTTAACGGTAACATGGTGATTGATTCTATCAAGAATAGAGGAACTATTATTACTATTGAAATTCCAAGAAAATGAATCCATTACAATTAAAAGAGAGTGGTGTTAACAAAAATGGAGAAGCTTCTAATCGGGATCATCAATATATATGCATGTATGATGAAGACTTGAACCTTGTTGATTGTTGCGGGTATTATGCTACTTTGAATGGCCTTGATAAGTCTGTCTTGATAGGGAAATCTTTTAAAGAACTATATACTGACTTATCGAACGAAAGAAAAGATCAATTTGTCAAAGTATTAAAAACTGGAACACCATGCTACATTACCAGTCAATTCATCTCGACTAGAGCGGAAACGATTCATGCGGAAGAACAAATATCTAGATTGAATAACACATTGGTAGTTGTAGGCAAGGATATTACTAAACGTGAAAAAGAACGAGAAAAAAAAGAAGAACAGGAATATGCACTAAGTTTAATCACGAAAAATTCTTCGTATTTTTTTGTGTTAGCTGATTTGGAGGCAACTATTTTGTTTATAGATAAGACGTATCCTACATTTACACTAGAAGAAGTAATTGGCAGTAATTTGTATGATTACCATGATGAGCAAAATAGACTAATCATGCAAGAATGTATTGCAATTGTTTTAAAAACAAAGAGTGTAAATAATTTTGAGTTGTACGCAGATATTAGAAATGGGAAGGAAGCAATTTTTGAAGGAACCATTTCCCCAATAATAGAGAATGGAGTAGTTGTGAAATTCGCTATCATAACGAGTGGGATTACGGAAAGGAAGAAATTTGAAAATGAACTTAAAGCTATTAAAAAGCAATATATCAATTTACTAGAATTAACCAATAGTATAGCATTTACCCAAGATAAAGCATTGAGATTTACAAGTATTTTAAATCCAACTGGAATTTTAAGCGAAAAGTCGGCCATCGGAAAAACAGATAGGGAGTTAATAAATCCATTTGACGAAGAGGCTCAAGAAGTAGAGGCAATTAAATTAGAAGTACTACAAACTGGTAAAGTTATAAGAAGAGATATTAGATTAAACATTAATAAAGAAGTATTTCATTTTGATTTACTAGTTCAGCCTTTATTTAATGAGGAAGGCGAAACGATCGGAATCAATTGTACTTCAATTAATATTACTGAAAGAATTAGAAGAAAGGAAGCCTTAGAGGAAAGCGAAAGAAGATTAATTGAGGCAGAAGAAATTGCTCAAGTGGGCTATTATGATATTGATATAACTACTGGAAAACAAAATTGGTCAAAGGAAGCTTATAGAATTGCTGGTGTAAATCCTAAGGAATATAGTCCCCATACAGATGATTTTTTGGATTTCGTGTATGAGGAAGATAGAGATGCTGCTGAAGAGTTGCTAAAAGAAATCATGGTATCAGGAAAGACCGTGGAATTGACTTATAGAGTAGCTAGAAAAAAAGAGAGTATTCACTATGCGAGATGTATAGCTAAAGCTAGATTAAATAAAAAAGGGGAGGTAATTAAGATATTTGGTATCGTTCAAGATATTACACAACA
Source organism: Saprospiraceae bacterium (assembly GCA_023300255.1). Lineage (GTDB taxonomy): Bacteria > Bacteroidota > Bacteroidia > Chitinophagales > Saprospiraceae > JAFMDF01. Next base: position 4,721 of record JALZWC010000278.1, read on the forward strand.
GATAGAATTAGAATTAGAACTTAAAAAACAACAATCGTTTATTCAAAAAATAGTGGACTCTAGTCCATCTTTGATTTTTATTCTAGATATAGAAAAGGGAGAAAATATTTTTCTAAATAATGCCTCCGAACAATTACTTGGTTATTCTAAAGAAGAGGTTAAGAGAAACCATAATTTATTTTTAAGTCAATTATCTAATCTTTCAGTAGAGGCCATGGAAAATAATACTTTATCTGAAAATTCTACTAATTTTTTAAGTTTTATTCATCCTGCTGAAAGACAATTGTTCGTGGAATTTGTTCAACTGTTTACAGTAGGAAAACCTGATCGAGTTTTTGATTTAAATTTTAGACATAAACACAAAAACGGATACTGGTTATGGTTACATCATCGGATTATATCATTTAATAGAAATGGAGAGGGGAAGGTTACTCAACTTTTGGGTATTGTCAGTGATATTACGAGTTTAAAGGAATCGGAAAAAATGTCTAAAATAGCCATGATAGAAGGACAAGAAAAAGAACGCCGTCGGATGGCAAAAGATTTGCACGATGCGATTAATCCTTTATTGTCGGCGGCTAAGTTAAATGTAGAAGCGCTTCAGTCTCGTGCCAAAGCAAGTAATAAACAGCATACGAATTTATCTAATATTGTTTCTTTATTAAGTCAGTCAATGGAAGCCATAAAAGACATCTCCTTTAATTTAATGCCCTCTATTTTAAAAGATTTTGGCTTAGCCTTTACCTTAAGAGATTATTGCAATAAAATAACAGCAGGAGGCGTATTAAAAGTAGATTTAGATATACATGGAGTAGAAACAAGATTAGGCGAAGTCAAAGAGATTATGTTATTTAGAATTGCACAAGAATTGATTAATAACGTGATTAAACATGCCGATGCATCACAAGTAGAGGTGCAGTTAATTGCGCATCAAAAAACGCTTATTTTGATGGTCGAAGATGACGGAAAAGGAATAGGGAATACCACTACTAATTTATCGTCAAAAGGATATGGTTTGAAAAATGTAGAAAGTAGAGCAAAAGCCTTAAATGGTACTATGGAGGTTGATGCTATAAAAAATAGAGGTACGATCATTACTATTGAAATTCCAAGAAAATGAAAATATTAGAATTAAAAGAAGCTTTAGGCAATATTGATATTTATTTGCTAGATCAATTGATGAAAGGGCGAATTAAAGAGGATATGCGGATCTTAGATGCAGGCTGTGGCTATGGTCGAAATGCTCAATTATTTATTAGTAACAATTATGATATTTGGGGTTTGGATCAATCAGAAGAAGCGATTTCGATTTTACAACAGAGTATGATTGATTGGAATGCGAACTATGATCGAAATAAATTTTTAATTGGGGATCTAGAGGAGATGCCATTTTTAGAAGAGCATTTCGATTTTATTATAAGTAGCGCTGTATTGCATTTTGCTAGAGATCAAGCACATTTTATTCAACTCTTCGAAGAGCTTATTAGAGTACTCCGTCCAAATGGAATTTTATGGTTTAGAATGACGGCAAAGCATACGATACTAGAACATGCCCAGCAAATAAAAGAAGATGTCTATTTGTTACCAGACGGCTCCACAAGATATCTATTAGATTTATCTGTTTTAAATGAATTAATGCAAAAATATCAACTGCAATTTGTTGATCCATTTAAAACGATTAATGTATCTAATTTACGGACTATGTCAACTGTGATTTTGCATAAAGGGGTTCCCGTAATTGAGGAATTTGATTAATTACTTGATAATTATTTTTTTCATTAATTGCGCTTGTACAGCTTTCATTTGAATAAAATACATCCCGGACATTAGCTTTTTTGGCTCCCAATTGAATACATGGACCCCAGCTACTCTATTAGCAGCCAATAGCTGGTGCAATCTTTGCCCTTGTAAATTATATAAACCAATCTCAACTTTTTGATGAATGGGTAGGGTATAAGATATAGTAGCATCCGAATACATGGGATTAGGATACACTGCAAGTGATATTGACGCCGTAGGCGGCACCTTTGCTTTTTGCGCTACAATTGATTGGGTGCTATCAGGAATTAGATTATCAATACAATCATCAATTATTGCTGAAAAATAACTTCCTTCTTCTGCAAGAAAACCAGCAGTTAATGTAATAGATGCGGTAGCTTTGAACGCTACAACTGCTCTATTTCGAATCAAGCCTTCTGATACAATAACGTTACTACTCTTATAAGTTCTTGCAGGAATCCCTTCCGTATGAATAGCTAGTTCATTAACACAATCTTGCTGAATTCCTGTACACTATGAGCGATCAATTTTACAAAATAATATCCTTCTGCTAAATTGCGAACATCTAGTTTATGAGTAGTTTGCATAGCCGCATCTTGCGTTTTTTGAACCATACGAATCTGTCGGGCCGCCAAGCGGGATACACTAATTGAAAACGAACCTGGCGGCTCGACAGGTTCGTTTTAAATTCGTGCATTAATGGTAGAAATCACACGAATAGTATCAACTACGTTGATAAACATGTCAAAAAAGTCTTTTTTTATGTAAAGAAGCGTCAAAATTAAGGCATAGCAAGGCTATGGCATCATTTTTAATAATAGATTCTTCGATAATTTGGAGGAAATGTGGCTATAGCGAAGAATGGTTCAAAAAATAGACTGGATTATTCTGGTAGGATAATTTATTTAAAAGAAGTTGATTTAGTAAAAGGGAAACATACTATGGATATTTCTTCTCAAATTAATTTAGAGAATATGCCCAGAGGTATTTACAATTTCAGAATAGAAATGGACCGCCAAGTCGTAGTTGAAAAATTATTGCGTTTATGATTAGGGCAAACGAAGAGTCGTTCTTATAATATGAAATAGCCAGAAGAAAGTTAGAAATTTAAACCCTCGACCCTCGCTTTTTCAATGAATTATATATTAGAATATTGACTTTTCGTTCCACCTGCTTCTAATATGA
>JALZWC010000279.1 GCA_023300255.1 Saprospiraceae bacterium
ATCCGACCACTGGAAGTGATCGGACCAATTGGGTGGAAATTGCCCCAACTTTGCTTTACACTCAATTAAAATAATATGTATACGCTTAAGCGTAGGACTTTAGTCCTATACTTTACAGAACCTTCCTCATAATAAAATTATGAGGAAGGTTTTTTTTATATACATTGTGGTAGCAGACGGGAGGATAGGAACCAATGGTTTAAACAACTTGGTTCTTTGACATATCTTGGGAATATTTTAGGATCGTCGAAGTTTGTAACTTCGATGCGGTATGATTATCATATGGCATCGAGGTTACAAACCTTGACAATCGATTTCAAGTACGAAATTTGTCAAAGAACCAACAACTTCCTAGTTAAAACCATCGACAAGTTTGGATAAAGACTAGTTTATTGGCATTTTTGATTAAGCTTTCTTCCACCTCACTGTTAATAATACAATTCAATGAAATTTAAATTCCAACTTTTAATAAGCTGCTTATTCCTATACCACTCCATGCTAGCACAAGATCAGGCGACTAGTTTGCGGGTTTATGAGATATTTCAATCTAAATGTGTTTCCTGTCATAGCAATGAGAACCCTAGGGCAGGATTAGATTTAGAAGGTAATGGGACTACTACTATAGAGAAAGCCTTAGACGTTTACAATAAAATAGTAGGCGTTAATCCCAAAAATACTACTGCCAAGGCTAAAGGATACCAATACATTCGACCAGGAAGAGTAGATAAAAGTTTCTTATTCAAAAAAATAAATCAGGGATTAGATCAGAGTATGTCTCTAGAAGAGGGAGAAGAAAGTCCTATGCCCATATCAGGTTCTCTTACTAATGTTGAAAAAGAATTAGTCAGACAATGGATTGTATGGGGCGCACCATTAGAAGGTACGGTAGTAGAAGAACAAATTTTAGAAGATTATTATGCAGGAAAAGGAAAAGCTTCTTTTCCAGCTGAAATACCAGATGCACCAGACCCTTCTGAAGGATTTCAATTAAAAATGGGCCCTTTCTTTATGAACCCTTCTGGCGAACAAGAATTATTTTTAAAATATCAATTAGATAATGAATCTGATATCGAGGTCAATCGAATAGAAGTAGACATGTCTAATTTCTCTCATCATTTTATTATTTATGATTACGGCACTCCTGCCGAGGCAGTGCCCGAAGGACTTCGATATAACCAAAATCACACGAATGATGTCAATTTTGTAGCATCTGTAGCCGAGCCTTCTGATATTCGTTTACCTGAAAAGACGGCTTATTTTTGGGGACCAAAACATGTCTTAGATTTAAACTCTCATTACATCAATTATTCTACGGATCAAATTTATCAATCAGAAGTATATATCAATGTCTATACGCAAGCTACAGGTACAGCGGTGCAAGAAATGCGTTCTAATTTATTACCGAATACAAATATCAACATTCCTAATACTGGAGATATTATTACCCAGTCTTCTACTTTAAGAATTCCAGCGTTCTTAGAATCTATTATCCCTCAACAGATCTTTGCTTGGAACATTGGTGCACATACTCACAAATATGGTGCAGGGTACAAAATATGGACTCTGAAGGAAGATGGGGAAAAAGAAAACTTGATATACGATGGATCTTGTCCAGGTGGAGTACCTGATTGTATCGTACCATTCTTTGATTATCAACATATTCCGATTCGTACCTTTGACGAATTTCTTCCATTAAATTTAGGAAATGGTATTTTCCACGAAGCAAAATATATCAATGATGGTCCAGAACCTGTTGCCTGGGGCCCTACCTCAAAAGATGAAATGATGCTCTTTGCTATCTTTTATGTAACAGATACGACTGGACTTAATTTGAATCTTACTACTGCTACAAAAGAAGTTGATCCTATATTTAATGGCGTCAAAATATTTCCAAATCCTATGACCGATTATGCCACTATTTTATTGCCAACGGATCTGGGAAAAGTGACCTTTACCTTACGAGACGTAATGGGACGAGTGTTACAAACTAGCACTAATAATAACAATCCTTATATTCGAGTAGAAAGAAATAATCTACCTAAGGGTATCTATCTCTTTACGTTAGAAGATGAGCTTGGTCGGATGTATTCTGATAAGTTGTTAGTGCATTAGGTAGAATAAAAAAAAGATCTTTCTTGTGAAAGTCTAACAAAATAGTAGCATACAAAGACACATACACAGAGGCACAGAGAATAAACTTTCTCTGTGCCTCTGTGTTCTTATAATAGTGGTAGCAGAACTAAATTTCAAATACCTTTTAGAGCAAAAAAACGTTTACTAAACTTTTGAAGTTTAGTAAACGTAGACTTCTAAAGCCAATAATTACTCTTTCCATAGGTATTCTAAATTTTGTTCTCAGTCCTATAGTCTATTGAAGCACAATAAATGAACAAACACCATCTTACTAAAACCAACTACCTACAGTATCTTTCTTGCCCAGAGGAACTGTGGCTACAAAAAAACAAGCCCAATCTTATCTCCAAGATAACAGCCGATGCCCTACACAAAATAGAACAAGGTAAACTAATAGATCAATTAGCCAAAGATTGGTTTAAAGCAGGTGATGCACTTAAATCAGAAAGTACTCCTACCGCTAATATAGTTTTCCAAAAGAAAGCATCGCATGAAGGTATGCTCGCCATAGCGGATGTAATTGTATTAGATACCACCAAACAGGGTCACATTCGTTTATTTGAAGTAAAGGCATCTACCAATAAGAAGAAAGAACATGTACAGGATATAGCCTTTCAAAAAATGGTTTTTGAAGCTTGCGGATATGTCGTCACTAATTGCTATCTAGTACATGTCAATAAGCAATACCGTTTTGATACAGAACTCAATCTATCTGATTTATTAGTCATCAAGGAATTAACAAAGGAAGTCAAAGCTCTAAAAAAAGTAACGCTAGAAAATGCTCAAGAAGCAATGAAATGGATAAATGGCCCAATGCCTAAAGAGCGTATTACGGTAGGTTGCCCGAATAAATTAAGTTGTCCATTTGTACAACTTCATTTTAAAAATTTGCCGCCTGTTACTATTTATGACATCCCTAATATCTCAACTAAAAAAGTTCAAGCCTTAATGGATTTAGGCGTATTAGACATCCATGATGTACCTCCCGATTTTCCTTTAACAGAACGGCAAAGAAAACAGGTATCGATTGCCCAACAGGATGAAATCATTCTAAAACGAGGCCTTATTAAAAAAGCACTGAACAAATTAGAATATCCACTTTACTTTATTGATTATGAAAGTTTTTCTTATGTAATTCCAGTCCAAGATAAGCACAAGTCTTATCAGCAAATGGTCTTTCAATATTCTTTGCATACTCAGAAAGAAGCAGGTGCGTCTATCCAACATACAGAATATATTTTACGAGATAAAAAAGAGTCCGTAGAAAATGTAGTCGCACATATGCAACAAGCAATTGGCGACACTGGCAGTGTTATCGTTTGGAATGAAAGTTTTGAAATGGCAAGGAACAAAGAAATGGCTGCTCTCTATCCGCAATATGAAGTATTCCTAGAGGGCATGAATGATCGGATGTTCGATCTAATGTTGATATTCAGAAAAGGGTATTATAGTCACCCCGATTTCAAAGGAAAGAATTCCTTAAAGAGTGTGCTTCCTGTACTCTGCCCAGATACTACTTATAAAAAATTGGCCATACAAAATGGTGCAGTTGCTGCTATTCAATGGGGTTTAGCAACGAGTGATAAGGTAACTGAAAAGGAAGCTGATCAAATCTTTGACGACTTATTAAAGTATTGTCATTTAGATACCTTGGCTATGGTGAAAATTTTGGATAAGATTAAAACAAGTATACTTTAAAGAATAGAAATAGATTTCGTATCCGCTCAATAAATGCTGATAGAACAGTCATAACACAACTCTCTGAGTTGTGCATGTCTAATTTATCCACAACTCAGAGAGTTATGTTACAATTACACTCCCAGCAAGCATTCAACGGATACTAAATTTCATTTTAAAACAACAAAAAATCGTCTATTTTTAGACGAAATACATCTCTATTCTCTACTCTCGATTCTCTATTCTAAAATTATTTAATCCATTTTCCAATTAACTGTATCCCTTCAATAACTTTAGGAGCCAATGTCTCCGCATCAGCATTTGGATTCTTTTTAATCAGCTTTAATGCTTTTGCTCCATCAAAGTCTACATAAGATAATCTGGCGCCAAGAAAATCATCTGGCATTCCAAATGCACTTAAAGGCAATAAAGCAACGCCCGTTTCTTCCAAAAGCGCTTCACATAATTGATGACTAGTTGTGATTCCTTTTTTATTAAGTGCCTCTTTGTGTTCATTAAAATCAGGCATCAGATAAAATCCTCCTTTAGGTTTTGGGCATATTATATTGTATCCCTTCAGCAACTCATGTGTTCTTTGAGCAATTACTTTTAATACTTGTCTGGAGCGGTTCAAATAATCATTGATCTCTTGTCCCCCTTCGTACGCTTGTACCGCCGCATATTGAATAGGCGCAGAAGTTGTTGTAAAAGTTTCACTCGCAACCACTGCCATTTGATCTACTAACCAACGTAATTCTTTTGGAAAGACAAAAGTGCCTAATCGCCATCCTCCCGCTCCACACCACTTACTTAAACCACTAGATAAGATCGTACCTTCTGGATAGTATTTGGCAATAGATATATGTTTTCCTTTATGATGCACATCTCCATAAATTTCATCTGATATGATTAGCACCTTATGTTTTGATGCCACCGCTGCTAGCTCTTTTAATTGTTGCTTATTTAAAGTACTTCCTGTTGGATTAGAAGGATAGTTAAGAATTAATAAACGTGGAACATTAAGTGCTTTGGCGCAATGCTCCTCTAGCGTTGCAGCGTCTAACATATAATTATTTGATCGCTTCGTAGACAGCCAAGCATGAGATTTATTAGCTAGTTGTGCCTGTGGCTCATAAGATACCCAACTAGGTTGTGGTAGCAATAATTCGCCTTGATAAATGAGCTGCGTCAAAAATAACAACTCCTTAGAACCAGGCCCAATCAGTACATCTTCTGCCGTACAGTTTATACCAAATTTATCTTGATTATACTTAGCCACTGCTTTTCTTAAAGTCATCAAACCTTTAACGGGTAAATAGTCTTTTTGATGAGCGTTTGCTTTTAATGCTTTGACGACAATTTTAGGGACGGGGAATGGCGATTGCCCAAAACCTAGTTTATAGACTTGCTTTCCAGATTGCTGTAAGGCATTACTTCTTTCGTTGATTACGAGTGTCGCAGAAGGTTTTAGATAGGTGATATTTTTATTGATTGCTGGCTTCATATGTTCAGATATGTAAAGTGGATAGTTTGCCACGAAGGCACAAAGACACTAAGAAATACTTCGTGTCTTTGTGGTAGAAATGATCCAGATATAAAGTAATTAGTTTGCCACGAAGACACAAAGACACAAAGAAAAATACTTTGTGCCTTTGTGTCTTTGTGGCTAAAGTCATCCAGACACGAAATTTTATTTCAGTATTACTTAGTAAATCTACTATTTTATTTCAAATATTGTTCAATTTTTTTATACCAAATATTATAGGCAATTCCATTCAGATGTATACCATCCCTGGTATATTGCTTATCCAAATTACCCGCCTCGTCTGTCAATAAATTATGCAAGGAAATAAAAGGTAAGTCTTTAGTAGCAGCATAGGTTTGTATATCTTTATTTAAAAGTCGAATCTCTGCATTATCAAATGCCATGTCTCTAATAGTAGGGTTGACAGGTAACAAACTTTGAAGATATAACTGGGTATTAGGCAACTCTACGCTCAGCCGTTCTATTAATACCTGATAATTTTTCATGATATCTTGCCGACCAAAAAATAAGAAGTCATTAACGCCTATCATTAAAAAGATCTTTGCAGGAGCTAATTCAACAATATGGTCTAAACGACGCATTAGATTAGGAGTAGTATCGCCTGCAATACCTCGATTCAATACTTGCTTATTTTGAGTCAACTCCGTCCACTGTCCATATTCCGTTAAGCTATCTCCCAAGAAGATAATCCCTCCTTTCTCTTTTGGCAACATATTAAAATATCCTTTTCGATGTTCATAGATCCCTGCAATATCCTTGTTGTTCAATCGGTGGACCATATACGTCAACCCACCTAATCGTTGAACAATAAAAAACATAGCTCCTATTAAAGCTACATTTGCAAGTACCGATAAAATTAAGAATTTATTAGAAAACTGCATATTTAGTTTTTAGAGGTCAGAAATCAGACCGCTTCGCTGTCAGATCGCCTATGGTTGTCAGAAACATCATGGTGTCTTAACACTACTGGACATTTTTAAAAACAAGGCGTTTTTTTGCACGCAGAGTTCGCAGAGCACGCAGAGAAATTCTATGTTTAGTGAGCCTCTGCGAGCTCTGCTTACTCTGCGTGAACAAAATGTCCAGTAGTGTATGGTGTCTTAACGAACTTATCTTAATCCGTTGCTGAAAAGTATTTAGCACCGAACTATTATATACATAAGCCGCCCATTACAACAATGGCAGCAATCTTGCCAATTAATCTCTTTGTGAAGGTTTAAAGAATGCTTACGAATGCTTACATTTGAGTTTTAATAATGCTATCAATTACCCATGTCAAGATACTATATACTTCTCATCTCCCTTTGTTTCTTAGCTTGCGAAGACAATTCAATAAAAGAAGAAGCTAGAAAAGCAGTGACAAGGCCAACGGCTTTTGATCCTACTATGTGCTACCAATTAAATAAAGATGCCGTTCCAAGGTTTTTAAATAGCAAAATTCTAGAAGAAATTGACCAAATCCAAGTTGATCCTAAGGTTCAGCTATCTACAAATGGGATGGTACAAATAAAAGGCGGCACTTTTGACATGGGAGGCGATAGTGAGCAGGCAAGAGAAGATGAATTTCCAAAAAATAAAACGACTGTGTCTGATTTCTGGATGGATGAAACAGAAGTAACAACTGCTCAATACAAACAGTTTGTAAGCGCTACTAATTGGGTCACTATAGCAGAAAGAACTGTAGATATTGAGGAAATCAAAGCACAATTACCTGAAGGCGCTGCCCTACCCCCAAAGGAAGCATTAGAGCCTTTTAGCTTAGTTTTTCAATATCCTACTGCACAGGTACAATCGGTCAATGATTGGTGGGATATGCGAAAAGGAGCTAATTGGAGGTATCCATTAGGCAGTGACTCCCCTCCTGCAAAAGACAATCATCCAGTCGTTCAGATTTCTTGGTATGATGCCATGGCTTATTGCAAGTGGGCAGGTAAGCGACTTCCTACAGAAGCAGAATGGGAGTATGCATCTAGAGGTGGACAAGACAATAACATCTACCCTTGGGGCAATGAACCTGTTGATGATAAATTGGCCAATTACTGGCAAGGGAACTTCCCTTATACTAATGAGAATACAGATGGGTTCGAACGCTTAGCTCCTGTCAAATCTTTTGCGCCTAATGGCTACGGCTTATACGATATGTCTGGAAATGTTTGGGAATGGTGTGCTGATTGGTTTCACCAAAATTATTACCAATACCGAAAGGACAATAAAGAGATTAATAATCCCGAAGGTCCAGGTAATAGTTATGACCCACTCAATCCAACTGCTTGGCAAAAAACTAAGAGAGGTGGTTCTTTTCTTTGTAATGACAGCTATTGTTCTGGGTATAGAGTAGCTGCTCGTATGAAGACTAGTGCGGATACTGGTGCAGAGCATTCTGGTTTTCGGGCGGTGCGTAGTGTGGAATGAAACAAAGAAAACAACTAGATTTTTTTATCTAAACACATAGGCACATAGACCGCATAGCTATGTGTTTCTATGTGCCTATGTGTTTACTTATTACATCTCGTATAAAAACTAGGGTTGTTTCTATATGTATAAAGAACTAATCACCTAGCACCGCAAATTGAAACCGCTCAAAAGGAGAAGGCACATGCTCTTTTTCCATAATAGCTTCTATCTTTTGTACAATATCAGGATGCGCTGCAGCCACATCATGCTGCTCTATTGAATCTTTAGATAAGTCGTATAACTCCAAGGTCAAATTTCCTTCGTGCATATTTTGACGAATCCCTTTCCAATTATTCCAGCGCACCGCTTGCTGCCCTTTAGATTCTGGAAATTCCCAATATAAATATGGATGTGGCGCTTGCTCTTTTGCTAGCAAAGTAGGCAAGAAACTAACACCATCATTCGGTGGTGCTGGTGTATTTGCTAATTCGCATAAAGTAGGCAACACATCATAAAAGGCAGACGTATGATTCGTGCTACTACCAGCAGGAATTTGTGCAGGCCAATGTGCAATCATAGGTACTCGAATCCCTCCTTCATATAAAAAGCCTTTCCCCCTACCTCTTTTAGTAGGAAAGGGTTGAGCACTTTTGAAGTATGGAGTATCGGCCCCACCGGCATAAGTAGGCCCATTATCACTCGTGAATATTAGGAGTGTATTATCATAAAGTCCTAGTCTTTTTAATTGACTCACCAAATCTCCTACCTGCTCATCTAAATAAGAAATCATCGCTGCATAAGTCGCTCTAGGAGTTTGATTGGGAAAATAACTTTTACCTATATAAGGCGTTTCTTCTCCTAACTTCTTTTGATAATGTTCGACCCAATGCCTTGGCGCTTGCAAAGGTACATGAGGTAAGGGAGACGCATAGTATAAGAAAAATGGTTCGGCTTTATGGCCTTCTATAAAGTTCATCGCCGCATCATGAATACGAGTGGGCGCATAGTCTTTTTGATGAAAGGTACTAAAAAAATCAGCTTCTGATTGCCCCTCCGCAGGTGCTCTCTGGATATGAGGAGCGAGAAATTCATTCTCTAAATAGACTCGTTTATCATTCTCCCATAAATGAGTCGGAAACAAATTATGTGCCTGTCTTTGGCAGTTATAGCCATAGAAATAATCAAAGCCTTGTGCATTAGGTACGCCCTCTGATTCGGGAGCACCCAAGCCCCACTTTCCAATACAAGCGGTCGTATAGCCTGCTGTTTGTAATACTTCCCCTAGAGTAATGATTGAATCAGGAATAGGCCGTTGCCCTTCCAATTTAGGATCATCTAACATTGCTTGAAAATCCCAAACATCTCCTCTAGTATTATCTTCATCATTTCCTCGCACATAGGAATGTCCTGAATGTTTTCCAGTCAACAACATGTTTCTTGCGGGCGCACATACTGGTGCCGCCGTGTAGTGCTGCGTAAAGATCATTCCTTCTATGGCTAATTGATCAATGTTGGGCGTTTCTATTATTTTCTGTCCATATACCCCTAACTCTCCATAGCCTAAATCATCTGCTAAGATGTATATGATATTGGGCTTTG